>JABGVY010000160.1 GCA_018645845.1 Gammaproteobacteria bacterium
CGGGCCGCCCTTCGTTTCATGCAAAAAGCGCATTCCCGCGCTGCAATCAGAACAGCAGCATTCCAATCGCCATAGCTCTTTGCGCTCGCGCCACTGCAATGCGGTCCCACCGCATTGACATTGAATGTTTAGCATCTTGGGCCGCGCTCCTTTGTTCTTCTTCATACTTAGGCTTGCAAGACCATTTCCGGCCTGTTTCCACTGCTTGACATAGCGTACTCCGGCGCGCTCTTAAACCCCGGTGTCGATGAAGCCACCTGCGAACTCATAGAACGCTGGGTTCATTGGTTCCAACAAGTCAATAAAATCATTCTTCACTGGCCCGCAAACAAGAAAGGATGTCGGCGTGAAGGCAGCCTTCGTGGCTACCCTATAACTTGCTATGGCACACAAGTGACAACAGCGTTGGCAGTATCTATCGTTTGATCTTCATTTATAACGGTGTACTGGTACAAAAACTAATTTTCATCCTCTCCGGGAAGATTCAGTTTCCAGGATGTCACGAATGAGTCTTTTCCTTTTTCGAGGCCACTTTTCTTCGAATCTATCCTAAAGGAAAGTACACCGTCTGAGAAATTCACTAATTTCCCTACGGGCTTATTCATTAAGCCGCAATAATGAGTGGTTTGAAGTACTCCATTCTGAATGTTAAATATATTCAACATCTCGACTGGCGCCTCATCGTTTAATGTTTCCGTACTTTCCTCAAGAAAAGCGCTCCCGTTAAAACGAAGGGTGTACCTGAGTTTCAAATCACAGAAAATTGGGGTCAGAGTCGTTACACTGACCCTAACTCTTGGTGGCGGCTAAGAATTGGTTCTTATGAGAATGCTAGCGGAACAATAAAATACCTGTGGAGTGGGTTATTTGTCACTGTTGCGGACCGACCCTCTTAAGAATTCCCATAACAACTTGTGCTGAATTATCGGCAGCTTTGTCCGCGAATTTTGCAAAGCTGTGACTTGCGTTGCCGTCCGCGAGATCAGATAGCGTTCTGATAACCACCACGGGAACGTTAAATTCATAGGCTACACGAGCAACAGGCCCTCCTTCACTCTCTACGGCGTAGGCATCGAATTTTTCTCTAAGAAACCGAACGTAAGATTCGCTGGCAATAAACGCTTCACCACTTACGATAGTTCCTTGAAAGACATGCTTATCTCCTACAACCTGTCTTGCTGCATCGACTGCGATTTGCCTCAACTTTTTGTCTGCCGGTATAGAGCCGTCAGGATAAACTCCACAATCTGGTTTCCAAACAAAGCCATTGTTGGTTTCGGTGCCGCAGTCATGGATAACTAAATTTTTTGACACAACGACATCCATCACTCTTGTTCCCTGAGCAACGCCTCCTGCAATACCAGTAAAGATGATGGCATCTACGCCAAGTTCATGGATCAGGATGCTTGTGGAGGCGCTGGGCAAGATACCGTAACCACCTGCTTGAACTAAGACAACGTCACGAGACTGGAGTGTCGCAAGGTGATAATCAACACTTCCAATCGTAATTGTTTCGTGGACGGTCGCCTGACTTAGCAATAGGCGCAGTTCACTCTCTAATGCGCTCATGATGCCGAAACGCTTGTATGTCTCATCGGCCCGCGCATTGGTGAAGCCATAGATGATAAAACTAAGCAGAAGCACACTACGGAAGATGGTTTTTCGATAAGACATGGGCGCTTTGTGTATTAGCTACAACCTGAATTTCATCTAGAATACATGGGCAGAAGATTTGTGCCAGGTTGATTTGAATATGGAGCTAATCTTCTGTGGAAAAGTTATCCGATATCCTTGCCATGTGCTTAAAAAGCTACTCATCTGGAGCGCAGCTCAAGCGACGTGCGCAAAGACCCAGTCTTAGTATCTTATTCCGCCACGGTCAACATATGCATAGGTCCTCGAAGAACCATCTTTAAGCAATAGCTTTATCTCGTAGGGATCGACTCTGTTTTCATATTCCATTCCTGGTGAACCAACTGGCATGCCTGGAACGGCCAGGCCAATGGACTCATTGATTGGGTTTTCAATAAGACGCTTCATCGCTTCGGCAGGAACATGCCCCTCAAAAACGAGTCCGCTAGGATGAACAGCCGTATGACAGGATTGATACCGTGCAGCAATTCCCTTTTCTCTCTTAATCATATTCAAGTCTGATACTTCCCGTGCCTCCGTATGAAACTCGTTATCTTCAACGTGGTCAATCCATAGCGCGCAACAACCGCAGGTTGGGCTCTTATAAACGATCATTGCGTCGTTCGCGTTTTCGACTCGGGCCAATTTTGGTCTCTCCAAAGTATTAGCGCCAACCACGACTGCGATAAGCAACGAAATTGATCCTATCCCTGCAAAAACATATTTCATCATTTCTTACCTTCAATAAAAGCCCGGGGGCAATCGTAAAAACAAACCACATCTTCCGTGATTTAGCATTGAACGGCCATGCCGAATTTAGCTGCTGCTAAAGGATGAGGTGTTGGGTGCCTGATCGATCAAGCGCATATCTCACCCAATGTGCCCTTTAACACTGCCAGGCACCCAAGCATATAGCTTGCTGCGCCTGATTGTCGCACAAGGTATGGCAGGACCCAGCCGGCCACGTACTGCTCCGAGTGGTTCGGTTGCCAGGATAAAGTTGTTTATCGGCATCTGGCACCAGTCCGGCACCTCTGGTAATTTGCCATCATCAAAAATTTCACTGTCTTGATCAACAACACACCATAGCCAGTGTTGCTTGCCAAGGATTTGATGCGGGCCTGGGGAATGTTGTTCTATGCAGCTTCTAGCAAGCGCTCAAGCTTGCCGATCTGGTTTTCGGTTCGTATAACTTGCCAGAGCGCTTCAGCATCGGGATGCACTTTGCGTAGATGATTGAGCCATTGTTTTAGCCTGCCGGCACAGTCTTTTTCAGGCATCGTCTGCCGAATGTCCTGCCAAAAATTGATTAGCAATTGTCGAACCGCCTGCCACTGAGGATCCGTCATTTCATTTTTTCGAATCTTACTTGCGAGGTCAGGACATCTCACTGCACCTCTGCCCAGCATCACATCCGGAGTGCCTGAGGCCGCAACGCAGGCATGGTAATCCGCGACTGTCCAGATATCACCGTTAGCAATCAGCGGTATCCGTATGGAACGTTTAATTTTCGCTAACTCATCCCAGTGTGCTGGCGGAGAGTAACCTTGCAGTCGGGTGCGTGCGTGAACTGTTATTTCGTTAGCGCCACCAGATTCTATTGCGTGGGCGTTGTCCAGCATCAACGAGAGATCGTCATAGCCAAGCCGCATCTTGGCCGATACGGTGACGTGAGCCGGCAAGGCGCAGCGAACCGCGTTAACAACCCTGTAAAGACTCTCTGGATCTTTGAGCATGGAAGAACCTGCTTGACGTCGATTGACAGTTTTGCTCGGGCAACCAAAATTGATATCGATGCCGTACGAACCAAGGCTCACGGCCAGATGAGCATTTTCAGCCATGGCATGTGGGTCGTTACCCATGAGTTGAACGCGAATGGGTGTTCCGCAACTGACTTTTCCGCCATGTCTAAGCTCCGGACAAAGCTTGTAGAAGACCCGGTCTGGATAGACGCGATCCACCACACGCAGAAATTCGGAAACCACCCAATCAAACCCACCTTGCGCTGTGAGCAAGCGACGTAAATGCACATCTGCGAGGCCTTCCATTGGTGCTAGAACTATTCTCATCGGTTTTTCGACTATTGGCGTATTGTTGTTGAGGGAGTTTATGACGCGACGCTTCCTCATCACGGCAGGTTTCCAAACCATAAATAGTTGCGTTAATGTGCACTACGATTTCACGCATCATACCAAAGAGGGTAGCTCAAACGTTGACCAATTTCTGCCGAAAAGCTACAACCCTGACTTTCTAAGATGAAAGAAAGCGTGATCTAGATACTTTGGCAATCTGGGAAATGTGTGGTTCAAAGTACCTATCTACCAAGCTCAAACTTCTCAACTGGAAACTGTCTCAAGCATCGGCGCCTAAACACTTTCGCCTCAAACTGAACACTTTTCAGTGATCAAGGCCGGCTCCTGCTTGCGATCAAACGAGCATTAAAGCAGTCATTGATTCGTTACTCGAATACTAGGGCATAAAGCACCGTGCTCAAAAAGAGAGAGGCGTTTCCCATACTTGACCGTTCTTCGAAAAATGTGGTCTATTCTTTCTGGTCCTGAGAACAAAGATAAAGTTTTGTTACGCATAGCGATAAGGAATCAACATGAGTAGATTGCAGGGTAAAACAGCATTGATCACGGGAGCAGCTCGGGGCATCGGCGCGAAAATAGCACAGCGTTTTTCTGAAGAGGGGGCCAAAGTCATTATCAATGACCTAAGCCTCGATGCCGCTCAGATAACAGCGGACCAGATTGGTGGCAGTGCGCTCGCCTGCGACGTGAGCGACCCACAAGCAGTTGACGCTATGTTTGAACAAGTGAGGCGAAAGTTTGACAGCCTAGATATTTTGGTAAACAACGCAGGTATCAGTGGCCTTGAGGGCGATAGCGATGCACATGAGCGATTGCTGGGAACTTATAGTGAGAATATAGATGAACCTGAGCTTCCCATTTTTAGCGTAACCAACGAAGCATGGTCGAAGATGTTAGCTGTGCACCTCAACGGAACTTTTTTTTGCAGCCGCGCTGCGCTGCGAATCATGATGCGCCACGGTGATCGGATTGCTGGGAGTACTAACATTATCAATATGGGGAGTATCATGGGTACTGCGGGCGGTGCTGGAGCGGTTGCTTATTGTTCCGCTAAAGCCGGTATACTCGGATTCACCCGCTCATTAGCACGTGAATTGGCACCCCATAAAATACGGGTAAATGCGCTGGCACCAGGACATATTTATACGGATATGATCAGTTCACTCGAAGACATGCATCCTGCGTTGGTTGCACAAACTCCGCTTGGGCACCTAGGTGAGACAGACGATATTGCTTGGGCGGCAGTTTATCTTGCGAGCAACGAAGCCAAATTTGTCACGGGACAAGCGCTGTCACCTAACGGTGGATGGCACATGAGCCAGTAACAAAAACCCCGACCAGCAAACCCGGTCAGTGATCGCCCTTACCGTCTGTAGGCTAATAGGTCAGTGGCCACTCAGACGTTGACCAATTTCTTCTCTTACGTGGAAGGAAGACTAGAAAACTTGGGGCAAAAATACCAAGGATGTTTGGTTGGGCTGGAGGAGTACAGGTCACCAAATTTGAACCCCCTATCCAGCCTCAACCACTCTACGCCGTTCAATTTCAGCCAATATCTTTGCATGCTGATGACGATCAAGTTGGTATAAAGAATAGATCGCGAGTGAAACCAATGCTGATGCACCCATGATGGGCCCGGCGGTGATGGCAAGCCGAGTTAATACATCCTGATCAAGCTCACCGGGAATTGCAGCTCCCGGTAATCGCACGTAAAAATCTAACATGAAGCCGGCGAAGAGCGTCGCCACTGAATATGAGCCTTTTCCAAAGATAGCCCGCGCTGAATAAAACAAACCTTCTTCGCGCAAACCGGTGACTAATTCATTCTCATCTATGATGTCACCGATCATCGACATGATGGATACCGAGCAAAGGCCAATGCTGAAGGCAAATCCCGCGGCATTTGCTAACAAGCATGGCAATAACATTGGATCGCCGTTTTCGGGTAGGATGCCCAGCAGACGAAAATTGACAACGAACTGCGCAAAGAGCGCTATACCAAATAGCGCACTCACCATTACCGGCTTTCGATCAAAGCGCTTCATCAACACTGGTGCCAACGTGGCGCCGGCCAAACCAGCAACAACCCCTGCAAGAGGGAATAATCGAATCTGACTGGCTTCCAATTGCCAAAGGTAGGTTTGAACAAAGACATTCATCTTGTCGTAAACCCCGCTAGCAATCATGAAGAAGAAATAGCCGCCGAG
>JABGVY010000159.1 GCA_018645845.1 Gammaproteobacteria bacterium
GACATATGGCAGCGCCGACGATGTCGACGATTGAATCGATCGCTCCCACCTCATGGAAGTGAACCTGTTCGATTGGGATGTTGTGGATTTTCGCCTCTGCAACCGCGATGATCTGGAATATTCGCAGTGCGCGGTCTTCAATAGCCTGGCTGAACCCGGCATTTGTGATCATCTTGACAATCGTATCGTGATGACGGTGATCGTGCTGGTCCGCGGCATGAACCTCGGCTCTTGTGCCAGAGACGCCCATCTTTGAGCCAGATTCAAATGTGAGTTTGAATTCAGAGGTCAGGTTCAGTTTCGCCAGTTGGTCAGTGAGGTATTGTTCTGGGACGCCAAGATCGATCATTGCCGCCAGATGCATATCGCCCGATATGCCACAACTCGGTTGATAATAAAGGGTTCTCATCAAATATTGTCTATGTCACAGTCTGGATTTGCTTACGTACCTGCTATGCGACATCAAAGTAATCTTGAGAGGTCGCTGTTGCGATGTGGTTCTCTTTCAAGTGTTGCAGGTTCTGCATATCGGCATTAACCGCATCAAGTCCGTGGGCCAACACAAAGGCATAACTGCGCTGGAATTGGGAAAAGTTGGCCTTGGTGATTTTTGCATCATAATACTTGTCAAAAGCATCCGGATTTCCCCAACCAAGGAATCGGCGTCCAGCAAGGAATCTGCCTGCTTTCATGCCAATCATGCCAATGCCCGACTCACGCGCCCTGTCGAATAGCGGTTTGATATCTTTCATGGGAGGAGAACCAGGCAAAATGGTTCGATCCTTCCAGTCATACCAACCACCGGGTGTAACGGCAATTTGAACGAGACTGTACCAGTCAGTATCAATCATCGTTTTCAATACATTTTCGGCATTCTGGTGTGTGCTGACACCTAAATGGGAGACCTTACCTGCGGCTTTGGCGGATTCAAAGGCAGCGTAAACTTCTTCGTTAGCTATTACGCTGACATTATTGCCTGCCATCTGGTAGTAGGCATCAACGTGCTCGACTTGTAATGTTTTCAAGCTCCTATCAAGTTCTTTCAGCCATCCCTTTGCGGCTTGTTTGGCAGTGGACAAATCAAGTATTTCGTCGAAATCGATGTCGGCCGGAATGGGGGCTTTTGAAATCAGAAAAATGTCATCGCGTTTTTGTTTTAAGAACGGCGCCAGGTTCTTTTCGGCATCATCGTAATAGTCGCTGTAACCTACATCAAACACATTAACGCCATGATCGAATGCCGTGTGAAGCAATTCATCCCGTGGTTGTTTGGACAGCGCCGCGCCACAGCCGAACACTAATCGGCTGCCATTGAAACCCGTCTTGCCCAGCTTGCGATAGGTCATCTCTGGCCATGGGCCGCCTAGCCCAACGCTCTCTTTTGCATCAAACAATGCAGCCCTGGCATCACCCGTCTGTAACAATGTGCGGCCGCCAACACCAGCCAGAGCCATATATTGTATGAATCGACGTCTTGTATTTGTAAACATGGGTTTCCCTTGAGGCAATTTTTAACTGGTGTGATTGTATGCCGATTCAATAAGTCTGACCAGACTCTGGAAAGCAGGAGTCGAAACGGGCCTCGCAACTAACAGCAATGGCAGAGCCGGAGTTGAGATATGATTTATCGGCCATGCTTGGTCAAGAAACGGTGAAGATCTATCTATGAACGAACCCATACGGACAGGAATCTCGCAATTTGGCGTTTATAACTGCAAAGTAGCTTTAAAGGGAGAAGATGATGGTAAGGCCACTTGAGGGCATTCGCATTCTGGATCTGACCAGCGGTCCGGCGGGCGGTATTGCCACGATGATCTTGGCAGACTTCGGTGCCGAGGTGCTCATGATCGAACGTCCATGCATTGATTCGCTGATGGCTATGCCTGCCTCACGCATGTGGCGTCGCGGAAAACGGACCTTACCCCTGGACCTTTCCACCGAGGATGGGTTAGCAAGTCTCGACGATCTTTGTGCGGGCGCAGATGTGCTGATCTGCAACTGGCGCTTTGCAGCGTTGGTGCGCAAGCGTCTGAACTATGCCAGTTTGCATGCGCGTCATTCTCATCTCATCCTTTGCCACATCAGCGGATATGGTAGCCTGGGTCCTCGTGCCGACTACCCAGGGTACGAGCATCTGGTTGCCGCAAGCACGGGTCGCATGCGGCTTTTTTCCGGGCTTGGGGATCGTGCAGGACCTAGTTTTTCCGCGCTGCAAGTCGGCGTGCATGCCTGCGCGCAATCCGCAGCGACCGGTATTCTCGCTGCTCTTCTAGAGCAGGGCATCGACGGCGAGGGTCGATTGGTCGAAACCAGCATGTTGCAGGGTATGCTGCCCCATGAACTTGCAGGGATGATAGGTGCTCAATTCCCTGAGCTTTTCGGTGATTTTATTCCCGTCGTGCCACCGGCAGTGATTGAACCACCCATTCCGAGCCTGTTCTATCATCCGGCCCAGACCAGCGATGGTCGTTGGGTGCAGTTCGGTAACTTGCTGCCGCACCTCTTCGACAATTTTTTACTCGTCACAGATTTAATAGATGTGCTTGCAGATCCAGACTATGACCAGGGGCAGATGATGCTACCGGCCGAGAAACAAGAAGCCTTCAGGGAACGAATGCTACTGCGCATTCAGGAACGCACAGCAGAGGAGTGGATGGCGGCCTGTGTCGCGGATGGCGGAGTGGTGGCGACCGCACTACAGACCACCCAGCAGGCCATCGTCGATCCCGATATTGTTGCCAATGGCCATGTTATCGATCGGCACGATGGCGGAAAGCAGCTTGGTCCTTTGGCTCGTCTGACGCGAACACCGGGTGACCCGGGAGATGAAGCGATAGCCGATGACAACTGGGCGGATCTCTGGCGTAGTACACCACGCGCTATACCTGGGCGCGCCAATGACGGTCGGTTGCCTCTTGCAGGCATAAAAGTGGTAGAGATCGCGACGATTATTGCAGCACCGCTGGCGGCTTCTTTCCTGGCAGACATGGGTGCCGAAGTGATTAAAGTGGAGCCCATCGGAGGTGATCCTTTCCGTGGTCTTCTTGGTGGCCTGGGGTCCGCGAAGGTCAATGCAGGAAAACGCAGCCTGAGTATTGATCTCAAGTCGGAAACTGGCCGGCAGATCGTGCTAGGTCTTATTGAGGATGCGGATGTGCTTATTCACAATTTCCGTCCCGGCGTACCCGAACGACTGGGTATTGGCTATGCACAGGTTGAGAAGATCAACCCGGGCATCGTGTATATGCAGGCGAACGGCTATGGTCCGGATGGTCCGGGTGCACAACGACCAAGCACGCACCCAATACCCGGCGCGGCCATGGGTGGAGTGCTCTACCAGATGGGTGAAAGGGTCCCAGAGGGACTGCTGGATATTGATGATCTGCGCTTGTGGACCCGTCGCCTGATGCACGCTAACGAGGTTAATCCGGATCCCAATACCTCGTTGGTCATAGCAACATCCACCCTGCTTGGCCTGGTGGCGAAGCAGCGGACAGGCCGGGGCCAGCAGGTACTGGTCGATATGTTCGGTGCAAACGCCTATGCCAATAGTGACGATTTTTTAAGCTTTCCGGGTAAACCGGATCGAGCGATGCCCGATGCGGAGTTACTGGGATTGTCTGCCACCTACAGGCTCTATCACTGTACCGGTGATGAATGGGTGTTTCTAGCCATGACTAATGAGAAGGAATATCGGCTGTTCGTTGATGTGCTAACCGGCGCTGGTATTCAAGCGCCGGCTTTAGAGGTGCTGCAAGCGGGCGGACAACCTGCTTCGGATATATTGGGAACGCTGTTTGCCCGGAACAATTCGACTTTCTGGGAGAATCTGCTGGCCGGTGCCGGTGTTGGCTGTGTACGTGCCAACGCCGTCACCCCAAGAGAGTTCTGGTTGACTGATCCACAGGCCATCGCGCAGGGCCTGACATCAGAGGCTGAGCATCCGTTGTGGGGACCATACCGCAGGCATGGCCGACAGGTGTTGTTCGATGGCGGCGGACAGAGACTCGGACCACCACCTATTGCGGGTCAACACAATGCGGAGGTACTGCTGGAACAGGGCTTTGATGAGGGACAAATAGCCAGGCTCGTGACCGATGGTGTGTTGTGGAGCGGGGTTAACTGACTTGGGTTAACTGGCTTGGGTTGCCATTTTGTGGCGTTGGCGCCTGCCAGGCGAGGTTACAGTCCCGAACAAGACTTCTTGGGATCAATTGATGGCGAGCTAATGCCCTTGAAACGACGGGGTCCAGTAAAAACCTGCGGTAGTGGCAAACTGCCCGGTAGCCAGCAGTTGTGAGGGACTTAGGCCATGGTCGTCCAGAGTACGGGAGCCAGCAAAAACACCGTAAACATGCCCAGCGCGAGAAGGCTGGAGAGGCGAACTTTAGTGTGCTTGAAAATCATGAAAAGGATTAAAGCAGAGCCGAGGGTTCTCAGGAAGGAATAGATCGAAATATTTTAATAACGAATCGGAATAAAGAATACCGATTCGTTAGATCAGAAAGACAATGACAGCCAGGGTTGCTGGGGCGA
>JABGVY010000089.1 GCA_018645845.1 Gammaproteobacteria bacterium
CGATGGAAAAATTTGGATGACCGCAACTAAAGAACGGGTTCGAATTAAGGCGATCGCACGAGACGGGCGTTCTTCCTGTGTGTTCACCAGTAAGGGGACCCATATGGGTGGTGGTAAAACCGTCACCTATAAAGGCCATACAGTGATCCATGATGACGAAAAAACCAAACACTGGTTTTATAACCTGCTGGCGATGGGTATGGCCATGTCAAAAGACGACGGCAATGCTTTCACCAAGGACCTGAACCCGGAATTGTTCGTAAAATTCCTTGATACACCCGAGCGAATAGTTCTTGAGTTTACTCCGGAAATGTCAATCCCGTTCGACGGCGACAAAATGGCTGAAGGCACCGCAGAAGCTTATGCCCAGTTCGCCGCAGACGAAGGCTAGAATAGGAGCGAGGAATGCCAAACAACCATTGGCAAATTGGTGACGTGAAGATCACACGCATCCTGGAGGGAGAGAGTGCAGGCCCTATGTTCCTGTTACCCGATGCCACCAAGGAAAATATACAGGCAATGCCATGGTTACAACCGCATTTTGCGGATGAAGATGGCAATTGCATCGTCAGTATTCATGCGCTTGTTTTAGAGACGCCAACAAAAACCATCGTTGTTGATACCTGCCTTGGGAACGATAAGGAGCGGGCTATCAAGTCCTGGGGACACCTGCAAACCAAGTTCGTTGAGGACATCACCAGCGCCGGTTACCCACCGGAATCAATCGATATGGTCCTGTGCACTCACTTGCATACCGACCACGTCGGCTGGAACACTCAATTGGTTGATGGTAAATGGATACCGACGTTCAAAAATGCTGAGTACATCTTCGGTCGGGAAGAATGGAAGTACACCGACGACCAACGTTCCAACCCGTTGTACAACGAGTTCATCGTCGACTCTATTCAACCTGTCATTGACGCGGGTCTTGTACGTTTCGTTGAGGTGAATGAACAAATCTGTGACGAGGTGGGATTAGAACCGACACCCGGGCACACGCCCGGTCACGTCAGTGTTCGCATCGAATCCAATGGTGAAAAAGCTGTCATCACCGGTGACTTCCTGCACCACCCCTGTCAAATGGAGGAGCCATACTGGGAATGCTCGGCTGACTGGGATACTCCCATGGCGCAAAAGACCAGAGTGGAGAGTCTTGAAAAATTCGCGGAAGAGGAACTGCTGGTCTTGGGTACCCATTTCGCAACGCCATCCGCAGGAAAAGTCGTAAGAAAAGGAAAACACTTTCAGTTTGAAGTGTAAGCACAAGGAAGCTACGAGCGATGATGTACCAATTAGGTGATCGCCTGATCATCGATGCGCTATGCTACCTACCTAAACCGATTGAGGGCATCACATGACTATAAGTATTACAAAATCCAGCATCGATTTTGGCATTATCACTACAAACATAGAGCCAATGCTGACCTTTTACCGAGATGTTATTGGCTTGCCTTACCAGGCCAATATCGACATGCCCGGTGGAACCACTATGCATAGGCTCCTTGCCGGCGAATCGGTTGTAAAAATTTTGGTACAGGCAAAAGAGCCCGCAGCGGTTGCGCCTCCCGGTGGTGTTGGAGGAGCAACGGGTTATCGGTACTGGACTATCTCTGTCGATAACCTTGAAGAGATCACAGCGCAGTGCAGCGACGCCGGCTACAAAGTTCCGGTTGCCCTCATGGATGTGCGCCCTGGCGTGCGTATTTCGATGGTCGAAGATCCGGATGGTAATTGGGTTGAATTTTTGGAACAGACCTAACCACCCTTCAACATGAGGGCGCGCCACAAAGTGATGGTCGTTGGGTCGAGTTTTTAGAACAGACCTAACCACCCTTCAACATGAAGGCGCACCACAAAGTGATGGTCATTGGGTCGAGTTTTTAGAACAGACCTAATCACCCTCAATCAACACCCTGTTGGCGCACCTCAATGAAACTCGACTTGCTCCATCAAAAACGTTTTTTAGGTTAACTCTTCTTTGACAGACGCCAGACGCTCAATGCATGCCATGCATTCCTGTTGGTTACTGCTGATGTTTCTGACAATAATGTCTGTAAAACCCTGCTCTTCCAGGACCTTAATCTTGTCGGCAACTTCTGCGACTGAACCAATCATCAATGCATCCTGTGGAATACCTCGATAACCTTTTTGCACGTAGGGAGCCGCTACTTTTTTAGCATCCTCGCTAGAAGCACCAACATAGATATCTCGGCGAATCGCCGTCGCGGTCGGAACGCGATCATACTTAGCACAGTGTTCCTTATAGCGATCCAGCACCTTGCCAGAATCAACCGGCGATAATGACGGCGATGCGAGCCAGCCCTCGGCCATCCGAGCCGTTCGTTCAATGGCCTTATCAACCAGCGAACCAACCCAGATATCAACGTGGTCGGTTGGCACCGGAGAAATTTTTGCCCGCGACAGGTTCCAGTATTTTGGTTCATCAACACTTTCACCGCGCCACATAGCGCGCATGCTGTTAATACTAGCCACAAACATGCCAACCCTTTTCGACATATCGATACCCATAGCATTACCCTGACGTTCATCGCCTAAGCCACACTGCATAATGAACTGGCCCTTACCCAGGCTTGCGAGGGTACCAATTTGCTCAGCAAGGGTGACAGGATGCCAGAGTGGTAACAAATATAACGCGCCATAGGGTTTATCACCCCATTCCGCCAACATTCGCGCCAGTATCACGTTGTTCTGGTAATAGGGAAATGGCGTCACATGGTGATCACCCACGAAAAGTGTATCAAGCCCGGCATCGCGGGATGCCCCGGCCCGGTCGATCATGTTACCCGCACCTTCACGTGGATCCTCTACAGCATATGAAGAGGTCACCGATATTCCAATTTTCATTTGATACCTACTTTACTTGTCTGTGAAGACTCAGCCAATTAGGGACTGCTAAACCGTCTTGTATCAATGGGCGCTCGCCTTTCCTCCTGGCGTCACCGCCTTTACGCTGGATTTTAAATGCTCCTTCTCAGGTCTTTAAGCGGTCAGGTAAGCGACCAGCGCCCCGGTCATACCTTCATAAGCGGCACTTAACGCGACGCCTGTCTGATCTTCTGAATCTGGATCTCCGGTGTCAAACACGCCCTTCCAGATGATGTCACAACCTGAACCAGCATCGACTACTTGAACGACGGCTTTATATTGCGTCATTCCTAAGGGTTCACCATAGACCAGATCATAACCAAGCCTCTTGTTGTCAGGATCCAACAGCGTGAGTCTTTCAGCAAGCTCACCTCCTGACATTTTGAGGTGACGCACCATACCAACACCCTCGCCTTCAATGGAAATCTCTCCAGCGCCGCCGCCAGCCCAGTTGAGGAACCCGCTAAAATCGGCCAGTAGCGCCCAAACTTTTTCAGCGGAGATATCGGTAGACAGGGTTAAATCGACTTCCTTCACATGAACTCCTTCATAGGGTTAACCAGCCCCCATCACAGGGTAGATAAATGCCCGTCACAAACGAGCTCATTTCTGAGGCCAAAAAGACAGCCGCTTTCCCTTGCTCCATCGGATCACCCCAATGTCCTGCCGGCAATCTCGAAATTCTGTCAGCCACCGTATCCGCTAGAGGGTCACCGGAACGAGCGGGCATCTGTGCATCGATCGGCGGCGGTTCGCCGTGGTTAACCCAGGTAGGACCCGGCGCCAGAGCATTGACATTAATACCGTGGGGCGCCAGTTCCAATGCCAGCGCTTTCGTCATCATGGTAACAGCGGCCTTGGAACCGTCATAGGTCACACCCACGCCAGGCGTCATTGCCTGAGTCGACGCAATATTGATTATTCGGCCACCTTTCCCCTGCGCCTTCATGATCGTTGCAGCAGCACGGCAACAATAGAAAACGCCATCGACATTAACCGACCAAAGCGCCTTCCACATCTCGTCAGTAATACCCTCTACTGGGCCACCATAACCGATGTATAAACCAGCATTATTAACAAGAATATCCAGGGCTCCTAACGCTGACACCGTATTGTTCAATGCTGCGTCAACTGCATCTCTATCTGCAACATCCAGGGCCATCGCACTACCCTCAATTTCATCTGCCGTTTCCTGTGCGGACTGCAGGTTAATATCACTGACCATCACTTTTGCACCGGCCATGGCGAGGGCCGTGGAAATACCTTTACCGATCCCTTTGCCTCCGCCCGTGACGTGGGCGACTTTCCCTGATAGATCAATCCAATCTGCTGCACTTGTCATGAAAAAATGTCCTAAAGGTTTACGCCAGTATTTTCCAGAGCGCAGTTAGAGTCAACGCATGGCATAATTTTCCTATGAAAAATTCCAGCAACATGCTCAAAACAGATATTCACTGTCACCTTGAAGCCTGTTTTCGACACCAGACACTCATCGAGATCGGTGATCGAGTGGGTCTCCCCGTACCGGCAGACGTCGATACCTTCAAACGTGACTACCTGGTTGCCGATCAAAAAGAAAGCCTGGCTGAAATGATCGCAGGGTTCGATCGAGTGCGCGCCCTTTGGTTTGACCCCGAAGCGATTACGCGCCTGACAAAAGAGGCTGTCGAGGACGCAGCGGCCCAGAATGTTCGTTTAATTGAACTACGGTATTCACCTGACTTTATTCAGAATGACCGGGATATCAGTTTCGAGACTATCCATGGCGCTATTCTGGACGGCATCAGCAGCGCCAATGCAGATATCGCCGTGGGACTCATTGGCATTATTCGCCGCACCCTACCCCTGCCAGAAGCACAGAAGGTGGCAGACTTCATCACAGCGAACGCCGACTCCTTTGTGGGTATCGACCTCGCCGACCAGGAGCTCAATTATCCCGGACAGGAGTTCGCTCAGCTATTTAGAAAGGCAAAGGCTCGCGGACTGGGTATAACGATTCATCCTGGGGAAATCAGCATCGAG
>JABGVY010000192.1 GCA_018645845.1 Gammaproteobacteria bacterium
CACATTAATATGATTCATGTCGATAATACCGGCATCTATCTAAGTGGTCTAAAGATGGATGCCCTACTCCATCTCAATAGGAACAATGAAGTTCAGGAAGTATGCAACCTGCCTCAGGGCACCCACAATGCGAGGCCCTATCGCGACGGTGTCTTGTTCAATGACACGGTTAGCGACTGTGTGCGTTTCGTCTCTCGAAGTGGCAATAATCGGACATTCCCGATCAGAAAATATCAGGAGAGTGAACTTCAGTATGCTGGGATTGATGACTCGAAGGTCGCCCGACAAGGCTTTGGTCGAGGGTTGTGCGTTTATGATGAGCGGCTTGTCGTGGGCGGGTCGTCACCATCAACAATTTCCCTCTATGATCTGGAAACCGGACAACCCGTGTCCTCCGTGAGCCTGACAATGGATATACGAAATGCGATTCATGGGTTGGAGGTTTGGCCATACCAATAAAAAAGGACCGTTACCGGTCCTTTTCATACCTTCAATTTCTCAGGTCAGTCCCCAAAGTGCTTGGTGAATCTAACACCCCATTCTCTCGGACGGTTGGTGTAACGGGATCTTGCGCCATAGGCCGCAATCATCGTCCCTGTTTGATGAGTATATTGAGCTCGCTCATCAGTAATGTTATTGACGAACAGGCTCACCTCCCAGGTGTCAGCTTCCATACCGACGCTGAAATCACCGATACTATAGGAATCATTAACGATCTGCGGATTAGCAGGTTCATACTCCTTGTTGCTCAGTCTGTTGTTACTTTCGCTCTGGTAGCTCCACTGCAATCGCGCGTAAGCGTCTGTTGCACCAGCGAAGTTCACTGGCCAGAAGTAGGTAGCCCAGGCAGAAGCCTTCCATTCAGGTACGATAGGCAACTCGTTACCTTTTTGTACATCAAGGACGCCGTCACCATTTAAGTCGAGGGTTGAGTCTGTTTCAGCTTCCAACCACTGCGCATTCATGCCCACTGAAAAGCTTTCCGACATAACCATGTCGAATTCGAATGTAATCCCTTGAATATGGGCATCACCAGCATTGGCGACAACCGCCTGCCATGGCTGACCGCAGACTCCTGGAATTTTGGTCTCTCCGCCTTCACAGGGCAGCCGTGATGGATCAACAAGCTCGAGTTGGTAGTCCTCCCAATCCATGTAAAACGCAGTCAGGTTTGCCCGGGCGTTTCCTCCCGCGAATTTGGACTTGAAACCACCTTCCCAGTTGGTGATTTTGTCTGCGTCATAGTTAGTCGCATAAAATGGTTCGCCGCGTGTCCGGTTCGTGCCCCCGGGTCGGAAACCTTCGGTCCACAGGCCATAAACCATCACGTCATCGGTCACTCGATAGGCTGCGCTGATTTTGGGAACAAATTCTGTTTCATCACCTTCGTGATCCGGGACCGATAGGTTGCCATTGGCATCCAGGTATTCCGGTTGCGGATTTCCGTTAGGTTTTGCGACGTAATACTTGTTGTTATTCTCACGGTCAAAATAACGACCGCCAACGGTAATATCGAGTTTCTCGGTTGCGTGCCATGTGGCTTCACCGAAGACCGCCTTTTGCTCCCAGTCTGTTGAACTTTGCGAGTACCAGGTTTCAATCGCCTGGGGAAAGGTGTCAGAGAAGTACCATTCCCAAAACTTCAGGGACACAGAATCCTGGTAGCTGTTGCTCGTAGGAAAACCGAAGTCAGCCTGCCACGAATTGTTGCTATCTTCATAGTAGAGTCCCACCAACCAATCCAGGGTATCACCTTGTGAGGACAGCCGAATCTCCTGGGTAAAACGGTCCTGTTGTCCCGGGGCGTCATAAGCTGCCAGGTAGTCACCATCGACTGTCGGTGCATGGCAGTATGCACCCCAGACCATATACTGGTCTGGGTTATTAGGATCTTTGAAGTAGTAGGCGCCACCGTAGTATGCGGGGCCAGAACCTACAGCATAGGTCTGGCAATAAATGCTCGACCAATAGTGCATGTAGACTGTATTGTCAAAAACGCTATCGATCTCTCGTTCGTAGTAAGAAGTTGCAGACACCAATTGGGCGAATCCCAGGTCCGCTTCAATCGTCAGTGAATACATATCGTATTCATCATCCCGATGGTCATCATAGAACTTGACTGTCTCCAGGTCGCCGACACTGGGATCGTAGTCGTTGTAAAAGCCATTGTTCGTTTCCTGGTGAATAGCGCTCAGCGACACGGCCCAGTTTTCGTTGACCTCCCAGCGAAGTGCTGCGCGCCAGCCTGATATCTCAGAATCGTTTTTATCTTTTCCGACGTATTCTGAATTGTCCAGGGTACCGAAACCGGCTATTTGATTACCAACGAGGCTCGTACTGGGTGTGTTGGCCAATACATTGTCAATGTAGCCGCCATCCTTAGCACTAAAACCCACGACACGGAGTGCAAGCTTGTCTTCAACCAGAGGGAAATTGAATACAACTGAACTATCGTAACTTGCCTCACCTTCTTTGTTGCCTCGAACACCAACGTCAATGTCTGCACTGAACCGGTTCATCTCAGGTTTGTTGGTGATAATACGCATGGTTCCTGCTTGCGCATCAGAACCGTAGATCGTGCCTTGAGGGCCCGCTAGTGCCTCCACCCGTTCGATATCAACCATTCGAATTGAAGGTTGACTACCGGTTGATGTAACGGAGATTTCGTCAAGATAGACAGACGAAGTTGATTGGGCAATGTAACCACCGCCTTCGATCGTCGCGCCACGAAACACAATAGTAGAGGATCCGTTTCCATAGCTGACAACATTGACCGCCGGAACAAACCGGGAATAATCAGCCATTCCCCGAGCACCCATATCTTTCAACAAGTCTTCCGAGAGTGCCTGCACGCTGGCCGGGATGTCCTGCGCAGATTCAGCACGTTTACGTGCAGTGACCACGACCTCTTCGAGCATCGATGATTCAGCGGCATAGCTAGGTGTAGGAACAAAAGCCGCAGACACTGCTGCAGCCACCGGTGTTAACGCAAATTTCTTTTCTTGCAGCACGGCTTACCCCCCCATCGGGACAAAGTTAGATATATCTAGTTTCTTTTTATTAGCGCAAGTCTATCGTTTCACTTCTCCAAAACCACTCTACCTTCCCTGTAGGGCGAGATCAAGGCAAGTTCAGTGCGACATGACGCACCCCAGACATTGTCGGGACGTGAATGGCGCAGGAGGGACTTATCAGCGTGGAAGAACCCTCTTTCGCCTGGATTGGAGAGATGGCGTGTTTCAAGCTTCCTGTGTAAAGGACTCTACGAGTTCGGCGAGATCTTTTTCATAATGTCGCCAAAAACCGACAGATTCCTTGTAGATAGGCTGCTGCACCTGCTCTGAACTGGCGGTCGAAAACGTGCGTTTGGTTTGCGAGAAGTCCAGGCAGGCAATATCCCATTCAAGGCCGCAGTGCGCCAACAAAACCCTGATCTGAGTCTCAGTATCGGCCACCACATTTTCATAATCGACTGTCAAAACCTTGCCAGGAAGAACTGACTCCCAATGCGCCATCATTCGCAGGTATTGCCAATACATTTCCGATAACTCGAACAGGTCATAAGAAAACTCTTTACCCTGGGGAAACAGCTGGCGAAAATTAGCGACGCAGGTATCAACCGGGTGACGCCGGGCATCGATGACCACTGCCTGAGGCAGGATTTTATGGATGAAGCCAACGTACGGAAAGTTTGCAGGTAGCTTGTCGACAAAGAAGGGAAGTTGCTCGTGTCTATGGATTGCCGTTGCTTCAAGATATTTCTGCCCAAGGGAATGCAGCCCGTCGTCGTCGATCTCAATAATAGGAAAGGCATCAAGGCTTCTTGTATTCAGCGGTGTCGCGATTTCCCTTAGATAAGGTAGTTCTGCAGTTGCTTCAACCTGCGGGTGACTGGCCAGTATCTGTTCCAGAAGCGTAGATCCCGATCGCGGCATACCGACAATGAATATGGGTATCACGTCGGTCGATTCCAGTCGCGCCCCCCGGGTAATCAGTTTTTCGTCGTATACGCTGACCAGATTGCCTATATACGATTCAAATTCAACGCCATCGTAGTGGATTCCCTCACGCTGCCTGCGGTTACCCGCAACGTAACGCTGCCAGGCAGCATCATACTTTCCCCGGTCATCAAGTGCTTTACCAATAGCAAAATCCAGTAACGTTGCCGCCTGTTTGGTTTTGTCTGCCGTGTCATCCTCCTCGATCATTGCCTGCAGCTGATCATCGCTGAATGCATAGGTTCTCATGCTCGAGAGACTCCAGCAGGCATCGGCGAAGATTGCTGGTTCATCAAGACACCGTTGGTAGGCAATAATCGCTTCATCACCGCGCCCCAGTGTGCGCAGGGCATTACCACGACCCAACAGGGCTTGTGTGTCACCCGGGTTCAGTGAAAGACACTCTGAATACCCTGCCAGTGCCTCTTTGCCGTAGCCGATCCGTAACTGCGCCTGGGCAAGCTTGAAATGCATGCCAGGATCGTGAGGCTCTCTTTCAATGGCTTGTTGAAGCCATTTTATGGCAACGACGTAATTATGCTGATCAAGATGCAGGTTAGCTAGATCCATGACAGCAACGATGGAGTCGGGTGCAAGGGAGTTGACCCGAAGAAACATCCGCTCAGCTTCTTTGAAAGATCCCTGGTCAGCAGTGATCAAAGCCAATCGTCGCATTGCACCCAGGTTTTCCGGTTGCTCTGCCAGCAAGCGACCGCATTCAATACGAGCATTCTTAAGATCTCCCTTGTGATGCAGGGCTATCACTCGTTCAAGCGTGTTCGCAGGCACTAAGGCCAGGTATTTATCCCTCGCCTCCGAGGCAGCCCGATCATCACCTAGTCTATCCAACACGTGGCTCAGACCAGAGAATGCTGCAGATAATTGCGGATCGATTTCAGTTGCGAGTCGAAAGTATTTTGCCGCAGCAAGATAGTCTTCTCGATTTGCATATAGGATGGCCAGATCCTGGTGTGGTTTAGCGAATGTTGGGGTAGTCCGCGTAACATCAAGAAGGATGGACTCAGCCTCGTCCAGCCGGCCACCTTTCAAAAGAATTGCACCGAGCAATGCGCTCAGATTGATATCAGCCGGATCAGATGAAAGTAGTTCCAGACATACAGCTTCTGCTTGTGCAAGGTTATCTTCACTAATTAGCCGAATGACTTTTTTAAATTGTGCATCAGGTTGCATGGTTTCATTCCTGTTTTCGTCTGATGCCGCTCGCCTGAATCGCTTCACTAATGGTATCGACCGAGCCCAGGGTCGTAATATTAACGCCACTGACACCTGGAATTTCCTCATATTGCTGGAGCAACTCGCTACAGATGGCGACCCCTTCCGCTTCGGCATCTGCTGACTGTTCGAGCCGTTTGATCACTTCAGGCGGAATGAGTGCTCGTCGCCGGTTATCACGCACAAATTCTGCAATTCTTGCTGATGGAAGCGTTGCCAGGCTGATGATGAATTGCATTCGATGTGTCATCCGCTTCGCCACCAGGTTTGACATGTAACGTTTTAAGAGATCAACGTCAAAACACAATTGTGAGATAACAATTGTTGCACCGGCATCGGCTTTTGCAGTCAGCTCTTCAGGTTGCCATCCGGGCTGGGGACTGTGAACTGTTCCAGAACAGATGATGTTCAGTTTTGGTCCCGATAAATTGTCGTCTCTGTTAATCAAAGCTGCCGTCGCTATCAGATCTTTCGTGCTCATATCCAGAACTGATTTCGGTCTCGGTTCAAAGCCTTTAGGTACTTTGGCTCCCTCGATCAGCATGACGCTGGATACTCCAAGGGCACGAGCACCAAGTAGTTCACTAATCAGCGCTGTTCGGTTCCGGTTTCGGCAGCTTAGTTGCAGAATTGGATCAATGGCTGAAGCCAGCAATAAACTTGCAGCAGCAGTCGTAGACATATGGGTTGAGCCATATTGATTATCGGTTAAGATAATTCCGTCTACATTTTCATACAGCAATTGAGCATCAGCAATCACATCGGGAGCGCTCATGTTGGGTTTTAACGGCAGTTCTGCCGAAAAGATAAAGTCGCGTCCAGCGAAAGCCTGATGATATCTGTTCAAAATCGAGCCACAATAGAAGTCTCATGCAAAAATTAGTTTCCCCATTCTAAAAGCCAAAAAAAGAATGGGTGGTATTCCTATCCGAGCCCGGTCTAGTATCCCGATTTCTATGTTCAAGTTTTAACGCGAAAAGGTCAACTCAGTGCAAACACAACAAGAGTGTTTCAATCGCGCCTCAAATCATATGCGATCGGGTAACGCCGAAGCAGCGGCAAGCGTGAGCCTCGAAGGCCTCGGACAATATCCTGAGGATCCGAACATTCTTTGTATGGCAGCTCGCTCTCTTATCGCAATGTTGAAATTTGATGAAGCAAGTATCCACATAGAAAAAGCCAAATTACTGCATCCGAAATTTTCAGTCGCCCACGAAACGTTTGCCGATCTGGGTCTCATCGAAGGACGTTATCATGAAGCCATTGATGCCTATCAGCATGCCATTAGCCTGGATCCCGGAAGATCAGACCTGCATCTAAAGATCGCACGCGCCCGTGTACAACTGTCTGCCCAGGCGCCAACAGATACAGAAAAACCTCGCCGCACAAAGCGCAGGCAAATGGCCTATGCCGATCAGATCACCCAGGCTGCCAAACATGAACGTAATAGCGAACCCGGGAAGGCTGAACATATCTATCGTGATATTTTAAAACGAGACCCGGATCATGTTGAGGCAATTCGTTTGCTTGCGGCGGCTGCGACTTCCCATCGTAAGTATCAAGACGCAGAAACATTATTGCAGCAGGCAGTATTTCTAGCACCCGAATTTGCAAGAGCCTGGCTCGATCTATCAAACGTACAGCGACAACTAGATAAGCACCCCGAAGCCATTGAGAGTTCGCAAAAGGTAGTAAAACTGGCACCTGAGATCGCGGAATCGCACATTGCACTGGCTAACGCGCAGGCAAATGCCGGTTACCACGAGGAGGCAATCAGTACGTATCAACAAGCCCTTGCGGTATCGCCTTCTCATCCAGGTGCGTTTTCGGGTCTGGGCCACCAGCTAAAAACTGTGGGGCGGCAGCAGGAATGTATTGATGTTTACAGGCAAAGTATTTCGGCTAACCCAAGAAATACTGAACCCTACTGGAGCCTTGCTAACATGAAAACCTTCCGCTTCGAAGACCCGGAAGTGAACTCGATGGAACAATTACTCGAAGACGACAGTCTTGTATCAATAGACGTCCAACAATTATGTAACGCTTTGGGTTTCGAATTCGAAAGCAGGAAAGAGTACGACAAGGCATTTGAATATTTTAGCCGCTGCAATCATAAACGACGAGAATCAGAAAGTTATGATCCCGTGACGAATGAAACGCAGGCAGATCGATTAATCGAAATCTTCAATGAGGGCTTTCTGGCCGAGATGCAGGACTGTGGAGTTGCAGATGCATCACCCATCCTGATTGTCGGATTGCCTCGTTCAGGATCAACGCTGATCGAACAGATCATGGCCAGCCATAGTATGGTTGAAGGTACGCATGAACTGTCTGATCTCTCTTATGTCGTTCAGACAATGGGTCGGACAGGACCAAAATCTGAGCACTTCCCCGACTTTCTCACCTCTCTTGCGCCAAACGCTTGGTCAAAGATGGGCAGCCAGTATCTGGAGCGAACAGAGAAATACCGAACCGGTGCAGCAAGATTCATTGACAAAAACCCAAACAATTTCACCTATGTGGGATTGCTACAACTGGCTTTGCCTAACGCGAAAATCATTGACGCCAGACGACACCCTTTGGATAGTTGTTTTGGCACCTACAAACAATTATTTGCCAGCGGTCAGCCTTTTAGCTACGACCTGACTGAACTCGGCGAATACTATCTCCAATACGAGAGGCTGATGAATCACTGGCACCGGGTTCTGCCAGGGAAAGTACTTCATGTGAACTATGAAGACGTTGTGCAGGATCTCGACACACAGGTTCGACGATTGCTGGACTACTGTGAATTGCCAGTTGAAGAAGCTTGCTTCAGGTTCCACGAAACCGAACGCGCTGTAAAAACAGCGAGTTCTGAACAGGTCCGACAACCTATTTACGCCAGCTCAGTTGATCTGTGGCGGAATTATGAGACGCACCTAGAGGAACTGACCGAAACCCTGGAAGAGCTCTTACGAGCTCGACCCGAAGAAGATTGGCCAAGCGACTGGCAACAAAAGTCGCCATCAAACTAAAAGGCTGGGGAAGAGATGGATATTGATGTTCCTTTGAAAGATCTGGGCTCGGTCGATATAGAGCCCCTTAAAGCAGCCATTCTGGCTCTAGATGAGCAGGTCTGGAAAGATCAAACTCTTCGCCAAAATGAATACGAAGTGCACCAGCAAACCCAGTCCGTGGTGCTGGTATTTACCGATGGCGCGGGCTGGCCAAACATTGAAGTCAGAAAGGAAAATGGCTGGGATCTTCTGGCAGAAGTCGCGGTTCCAATGATGCACGGCATCTTGGAAGAATATTATCCGAAAGGGGGCACAATCATTAGAGCGATGGCTGCCAATTTACCCGCGGGCAACATCATCAAACCTCATTTTGACAGGCATCCTTCCTTTCATGCTGGTCATCGAATCCATGTGCCGATCACAACTAATCGCAGAGTCCGGTTCATGATTGATGGAAGACCTTACCAGTTAGAGCCTGGCAAGGCGTATGAGCTTAATAATCAGAAAAATCATAGCGTGATGAATAAAGGTAAAGAGGACAGAATCACATTTATCTTTGACTACGTCCCCCCTGATAGAATCACAAGAGGCGATGGCCTAGCAAACGAAGGTTGATCAAAAGACTTGCGAGGGCAATGTATGCTGGCGAGAAGAACGATCTTGCTCGTCTCGACTTGAAAGGTGCCCGTCATGGGTTTTGATGCAATTGTTATTGGCGCGGGTCATAACGGTCTTACCGCGGCGAATTACCTGGCGATGGGTGGGCTAAGCGTCTGCGTCCTGGAACAGCGCCACATTGTTGGCGGTGCCGCGGTCAGCGAAGAATTTCATCCCGGATTTCGCAATTCTACTGCTTCCTATATGGTTAGCCTGTTGAGAAACGAGGTGATCGAAGAGCTGCGGCTAGAAGACTACGGCTATAAGGTTACCGTCGTTGAAAGCGGCTTCTACCCGGACTCAAACGGGAATTACCTGTTGTTAGATGGCGATGCCGCACATAACGAAGCCCAGATTTCGCGCTTTTCAGACTCAGACTTTGCCAGCATGGAGGTCTTCGATGAGATCGTTGCAAAGGCAGGAAGTATCCTGTCGGCTCAGTGGTTACGCGAACCTCCCAAACTGCACGGTGGTGGCCTTCCTGATCTGGTAAACAGTATCAAACTGGGACTTGATATTCGCAAACTCGATAGCGACGATCGCTGGCGGTTTCTACAGCTTCTGCTGGGACCGCCCAACACGCTCATTGAGCGGTGGTTTGAAAGTGAAAAAATCAAGGCGCTGATTGCAGCCAGAACCACACCGGGGAA
>JABGVY010000300.1 GCA_018645845.1 Gammaproteobacteria bacterium
CCACCAGAGATCGCCGAAGTACCAGGATCTTCCTAGAGCAAGTCGACTGCAGCAATCATGACAGGCGCATTGCTACTCCTGTTAAATGGCGACACACACGCCAGGTGCCGGAGTAAAATTTACATTCCAAATTCTTACTCCGGCCCCGGCATTATCGCTAGTCGCCAAAGGTGTAGGCGATCTCTACTCCATAAGTACGTGGCGGCCTGACTGACGCATAGGACCATAGGCCTGCTACATCATAGCCGTGGGTATAACCATCCTCATCTGTCAGGTTGCGCCCAAACAGGCTGATGGTAACGCCATTGTCGAGCGCGGCATTTAGAGAAAAATCAACCAGTGATAACAAGAAAGTCGCAAGTATCAAAAAATTATCGTCGCTGAGTATGAGAAGAATTAGCCATATTGCTCCATCTCGGTTTTTCCGATTGAGTTAATTGGAACACCGAATTGCACTGACTGTCTCGCCTGAAAGCATCCCACTGGTATTTTGGCGTGGCTGCCATTTATTCGCTATGCTCGGATCAAACCGAACCAATGATAAATGGCAGGAGAAAAATGGATTCACAACTACAGGAATTACTAGATAAAAAAGCCTGCGAAGAAGTCATCGTGAGATACGGACGCACCCAAGACTGGCTGGACACGCCGGGACAGAACAGTTGCTTTTGGCCTGACGCAGATATCGACTTCGGGTTTTTCAAGGGAAACGGCGCTGATTGGGTGAAGACAGTTATGCCTCATGAGCAGGAAGCCATACGTCGATGGCATATGTCGACCAGCGTGATTATCCGCGTTAACGGAAACAAAGCCGTCGGGGAATGCTACGGCATCGCAGTGGGTACAGGGACAGATGCTGAGGGTAACCTGAGTGACAACATGTATGGTGGCCGTTATCTCGACGAACTGGAGAAACGAGATGGAGAATGGCGAATATCCAAACGCACCTACATTCTGGATTGGTCAACCTCGTTTCCGAATGCAATAGACTCAATGACACCAGATGATTTTGCCCTGAACATTTTACAGATCCGTACGCCCGATCATCCAATGTATCGCCCGCTGTAGCTGTGACCAAAACTGGTGCCTGGTAAGTTGATGAGGACGCCGTAACTCGGACAACACGATCGGGCGCTAGTTGGTCAACGAATATTTCCTGACCAGTTCGAAAAAGCAATTACCAAGTCTAACCAGATACTCTTTACCCAGCTGTCACCCGCAAGTGAGCAAAAGCTGAGTGTGATCCAAGGCAGCTATTTTGGCGTAGTTTCTTGTAACAGTCGTCAGAGGCTATTGGCCATGGATAACAATATTACGCGCAATCCCATCATCGGCTTCCTAGCTCTTGCAGCGATTCTCTTGCTTAGCGTGGCACCGATAGTATCTGGTTCGGTCCATCATTCCATTGGCATTGCACGCGATGTCAATGCCACTGTGAGCTATATAGAGCACCACCAGTACCTGGAGTCGGGCCATCATCTGATCCGTTATTATGATAACGACCTAAATCTGGTCCTGACAAAAGAGCTCAGTTATCCAGAACTGCCCCAACACCCCACCCTGCAACAGACAGACCTGGTCAATCAAACGGAAATCAAAATAGAGATAAACAACACTACCGCGCTCATGACGAGGCCAACGTCGAAAGAAGAAGGACACTTCCGATTTGAACTGACAGCAGACGTCATGATTGATGCCGGCTTCGACGCTTATATCCGCGCCAATTGGAGCTCTTTTGATGCGCAACCTTCACAGTCATTCCGGCTCGCGATAGCTGGCCAGCGGCGGCTGATTCAGATGGAACTTTCGCTGCTTGAAGACGGCGCCGACGGAGCAGTTTTTTCGGTTAAGCCACGAAATTGGCTTCTTCGCACGTTAATACCTAACATTCTTCTCAGCTATGACGCGAAACGTCAGCTTATACGCTATCAGGGTTTCTCGAACCTCAAGCAACCAGGGAGAAAGAGAAATGTAGTCATCAGTTTTGATCACTACGATTCAGCCAGACCCCTATCGATGCCACTGACGGAGTGGCTTCCAGAAATTTCAGGATTATGACCATGAAGATAAGCCTCTTACTCACACTTTTAGCACTCCTGCCCTTCGAAACCTTGGCTATTTTTAAGCCGGACTACGTCGTATTGGAAAAAAGCGGCGATCTCGAGATCCGCCAGTACTCCTCATTAATCGTCGCGCGCACGAGGGTAGAAGCCGATTTCACAGAGGCCGGGAACATGGCCTTTAGGCGGCTCGCGGGATACATATTTGGGAATAACTCGGGCAACGAGAAGATATCAATGACCGCGCCAGTCACAATGTCGCCCGAGGCTGATAGCGACGGCGCCTACTGGATTAGCTTTTTTATGCCGGCAGAGTATTCTCTTAGCGACCTTCCAGCTCCTGCCGATGGCGCGGTCGAGATAACGCGGGTTCCTGCGTCCAAGATGGCGGTCGTGTCGTACAAGGGAGGCTGGGGCGAAAAGAACTACATAACGCACAAGGATCGTCTGATGACCCTGTTATCGGCAACCGAATGGACCATCAGCGGTGAGCCAATATGGGCCAGATACAACTCGCCTTTTCGTCCCTCGTTCATGCGGTCCAATGAGATAATGGTCGCGGTCGAATGAAGGCAGGGTGTTCGTCACCACTGTGAGCTTCCAGGTTCCCCTTTAATCGGGCCCACTAGGTCGCCGCTCACCCACCCTCCGTAGAAACCACCCGGTTGTGCCTCCATGCGCGCACCGTCAATATAGCAATCAACCCTCGCGGGATAAAAAGCAACCCAGCGATGAATGGACTGGAACTCTTCAAACATCTCTACGTAGCGCCAACCGACATTGGCTCTTTCCTGCAGTGATAAGGCTTCAGCAAGCCCCTTCCACTCGCAAATTGAACGAGCGCCTGTCACGGACAATGGCGCGATTACGTCCCCTGGAGGAAAATAATAGGTCGGCGCTCCGGCTGTTTCGAGAACGCGTTTCCCCCGTTCTGTACTTGCGAGTAGCTGGGCTCCAAGACGCACACTCATCGTGCCGGTGACGTCCTCGATGACCGGGGGTCTTGGAAAATCCCAGACGGAAGTTTCGCCCTGTTTGGGTTCTGTGGCAAACGTGGGGCGAGATTGTCCACGGTATTGCCAAACGGCCCGCGCCCGTTCTACTTCCGTGGTGCTGCGGAGCAAAGGCACCTTCATGACAGGCTAAATTGATTCAAATTTACGATCCCACGACAAAAATTAAGGGCCGCAGGCAACGCGATGAGGTCGAACGTCGTTCGAGTCCCGATCCGTTTGTTGAGTTGTCTGTTCCCCGCCAAAAATGATCCTCTCTAAGACTCGGAACGTATCACAAGGATTATTTACTATGAAAGGAATTTCCGTGATATCTCGAAGAAAATTTATTGAGCTGGGCGCACTTGCAGCGACCCTACCATTTCTTGGCCAGGGCGGCCTAGTTGCACCTGCATCTGCCGCCGTTGACAAAGTGCCAGTGAACGATCCTGCCGCCGCCGCCCTGAAATATGTAGAGGTGGCGAGCGACGCTTCGCGGGCGGACAAAATGGGTGTCGCGGGCTCGGAACAAATCTGTGGTAACTGTCGCTTTTATAAAGACAGCGAAACGCCTGAATGGGGCGGTTGCGCATTGTTTCAAAACCGATTGGTCGCTAAACAAGGGTGGTGCATGGGTTGGGTACCCACGGCCTAGGGCGGTGGGAATATCAACATCAACGATCAGCGCCCAAGAACTGATCGCGCATATCGAGCGCACTCTTGACCTTGGCACTTACCGGGTAGGTGACTGGCAAACCTTGCTTCGGACACTTAAGGAGCAAGGAGAGGAGGCGGACCCCATATCGACTCCGCATCTCACTAGGGTCAGTGATAAGTTGCATCGGCGAAATGGTTTCCCCGCCGCCGCCGCATGGGTTGGAATGGTCGGCGAATACCTTCTTCTTGGATCCAGCCTTTTGGCGATGAACGCCGAGAGCATACTCTTACGTTTAGCTGGCGTCATTGTCTTGGCTAGCTGCCTCCAGCCGCTTATCAAAATAACCACCGGGCTGGCCCTAGGCGTAAGATATTCATATGTCTACCTTTGGTATGTTGAACCGAGGTTCAAAATGCAATTCGGCACCTATCACCGGCTGTCGCCAGCGAAGAAGTTGGCGCTGCAACTAATGGGTAGCATCGGGACCCCAACAGCACTGCTTATCGGGTGGGGCATGCTTCAAGATGAACCGCTGTTGTCGATGCTGTGCCTTGCGGGAGCATTAATAGCGGTCATGATGCAGGTCGGCGCTTTCTTTGCCGTCGGCGCAGGGGTACGAAAGGTGGGCCCATTTTTACTAACGAATCTAACAACGCCGGCGATGTTGGCCAAAGAATGGCACGAAGTTGGCAAGTCTACGCGAGAGTAAACCATGGATTTTCAACAGTTAGTCCGGAACGAAATCACGATGCCCATCGTGGAGCTCTGTGAAACAATGCTCGAGGAAGGCGAAATGGAGCAGCACGCTTTTTTTCAGGGTCTCTTGCCACTCCTCGCAGAACCCGACCGGGAGGAGATGGTATTGGCGGCGGTGATAGAGCTGTCTAAATGCGCGTTTCTCGGCTTCAACTATAGTCCGCTCGTCGCAATGAGGATTGACCAGTTGCTAGAACGATCCATAGATCTGGCGCACACGATGTCAGCGGACGGGATGAATTAACAATCGATAGCATCCGGTCACATCGCACCTCTTACAATAAGCTCACACCCTGTTACGGACTAAACTGCGGCACCACAGCCGCTGCGATGAGATAGTCGGTCAAGATTGCGGCAAACTGCCACTACTACTTCAGGTATACCCCTGACTTTTACTCCTGCTTCCGTTATCGCCAATTCAGCCCTAGCCCAGATGATCCGTTTCGTCACGAAGGGCGTATCTCTTTCCTGGCGGCCAACAAAAACATAGTGCGCGCTACACCTGGTGCTCGCGTTGAGTAGCAAACATAAAACATAGAAAGACGGAACCATCTTGCCGCGCTGCTGCAGCGTTAAACAAAATGCATGATAGGCGCCAGTGCACTGCAAGGAGAGTATGTGAGCAATAAGAATTTAGTAGTCAGTTGCACAATGCTGTTGATGACCCTGTGGGTTTTCTCAGGAGAGTGGAGCAATAGTATCGTAGAGGCGGAAGAGGTCCGGTTATCATCAACACAAGGCCTCGTTAGTCAAAAGACACCAGAAACAGTCACGACCCCTGAACAACAAGCTCAAAGGACTGAAGCCAGCGTCTTGGTTCGCGCGGTGCAGAGCCAGGCAGAGACCAAAACTCTGTTCCTCGATGTACGGGGACAGACGGCTGCAAATAGACAGGTTCACGTCAAATCAGAAGTCTCCGGCAAGGTCATTCAGATGGCAGGAAAGAAAGGCCTTTTCGTAAATAAAGGCGATCTTCTGTGCCGCGTTGCGGAGGACGCGCGCCGGGCCGATTACACCCAGGCATTAGCCGAGCTGGAAAGCTCAAAGTTGGAGCATGACGGGTTCGTCGATCTTAATAAGAAAGGGCTGCAATCCGAGATTGTGTTAGCCAAGGCAAAGGCGGCTCTAGAACAAAGTAGAACCCGAACAGAAGATGCGCGACTGGCTTTGGCGAAGACGGCAATCACAGCGCCCTTTAATGGTGTTGTAACTAGCCAGCAAGTCGAGGTGGGGGACTATCTGCGGCCAGGTGGCATTTGCGTGAGCCTAATGGAGGTCGACCCCATGCTAGTGGTCGGGCAAATAGCCGAGAAGAGCATTGGGCTCGTCACCTTGGAAGGCAAGGTGCAGATCAAGCTGATAACCGGCGAGAGCTACTCCGGTGTCGTCAGCTATGTGGGCCATGCGCCGAACGGAAAGACTCGCACCTACCCCGTTGAAGTGACAATCAATAATACGGGTTCGAGAATTCGGGCAGGCCTGACAGCACAAATGCAAATTCCTGTGGGTGCGGAAAGTGTGCATCTCATTTCGCCCGCTAGTTTAGTACTGGACGACGCCGGCAGTATTGGCGTGAGGATTGTTGATCGCGATAAGCGGGCACGCTTTATGCCGGTACAAATCGCGGATGAGAATCCTGAGGGCATCTGGGTGAAAGGCCTTCCAAACTCCATTGACCTCATCACTATTGGCCATGAAGAAGTTTCAGAAGGACAATTGGTCTCTATGGACTATGCGGTGCTTAGTGGGCTGGCGAGTAATCCATGAATTTTATTGGCGGGGCAATCGACCGGACCCGCACAGTACTCTCGCTACTCGCGGCAATCATGTTTGCCGGGGTTATTTCGTACACTCTAATTCCTATTGAATCTGATCCTGATGTAGCGATACCCATCATCTTCGTCATGATTCCCCATGAAGGAATTTCCCCAGAAGATTCAGAAAGGCTTTTGTCTCGCCCCATGGAGCTTGAGCTTCGAACGCTGGAAGGTGTCAAGGACATCAACAGCTACTCGGCAGAAGGCGCCGCGACACTGATCATTGAGTTTGATAGTTCCTTTGACCAAGATCAGGCGGTGTTGGATGTACGTGAGGCCGTCGACACCGCGAAAGTGAAAATCCCATCGACCGCCGAGGAACCGATAGTTAAAGAGGTGTCCGCCGCAGATTTCCCCATTATTACCATTAGTGTAGGGGGACAAGGCGTAGCCGACCGGGCTCGCTATAAAATCGCGCGGCAGTTAAAAGACGAAATTGAAGCAATTAGTGAGGTCTTGGAGGCACGCCTTGAAGGTAACCGCGAGGAGATGCTGGAAGCAGTTATCGACCCTGCGCAATTAGAGGCATACGGGATTAGTAACGAACAGTTGCTGTCCGCAGTAGCACGGAATAATCGGCTCATCGCTGCTGGCTCTGTTGATACCGGTCGCGGCAGCTTCTCGGTGAAGGTGCCCAGCGTCATCGAAAATGCTGATGACGTTTTATCTATACCTCTAACCGCAACGCCCCTGGGGGTGGTCACGCTTGACGATGTTGTGACTCTGCGGAGAACGTTTAAGGATGCGTCCGGATACACACGAACGAACGGTTCCGCTGCTGTCGTCATCGAAGTAACGAAGAGGCCAGGCACGAGCATCGTCAAGGTCGTGAACGAGATCAAGGTGCGGATTGACGCAACACGTAAAGACTTTCCAGCCAACGTAGAAATTAACTATATCGCTGATATGACGCCGGACACGGTTGAGCAGATATCAACACTTGAAGGCAATATTTCGACGGCCATGTTTCTCGTGCTCACCGTCGTTGTCGCTACGATCGGTGTTCGCTCTGGTCTGCTGGTAGCGTTTGGTATTCCTTTCTCCTTCATGTTTGCGTTCATTTTCGTCAACCTGCTGGGCTTCACGTATAACTTCATGGTGATGTTTGGCATGTTGCTAGGGCTGGGGATGCTAATCGATGGGGCCATTGTTGTAGTTGAGTTGGCTGATCGCAAGATGAAGGCTGGAGAGTCACCCAAGGTTGCCTATATCTACGCCACAAGACGCATGTTTTTGCCAGTGTTGGCATCGACGGGTACAACGCTGGCGGCGTTCCTTCCGCTGATGTTTTGGCCCGGGGTAACTGGTCAGTTCATGAAATACCTACCTGTAACGGTATTCGCAGTGCTCATAGGGGCACTTGTGTACGCATTATTTTTCGCTCCAGTCCTGGGCGCTATTCTTTCAAGGAAACAGGATAACGAGAACGCCGGCTCGACACTGCTTGTTGATCAAGGGCGGTTCCCGGAGATCGGAGGCGTGGTCGGTCTGTACGCCA
>JABGVY010000353.1 GCA_018645845.1 Gammaproteobacteria bacterium
ATATGGCCGCAAGCAAACGGAAGAGATTTGGCAGAATGCCGAGGTAGACGCGCTGTACAAGCTGGCCGGCGCAGGTGTGCGGGTCCCAACACCCTACGGCTGTATCGATGGCGTACTGATAATGGAATTGATCTGTGACGCCGATGGTGACGTTGCACCGCGTCTTGGCGACGTAACAATGTCGGCCGAACAGGCGGTCGAAGATCACCGCCTGGTTATGCTCTATGTTGTGCGCATGCTCTGCGTTGGCGTAGTGCACGGAGACCTATCGGAATTTAATGTACTACTTGATGAGCAAGGCCCTGTGATTATCGATCTTCCCCAGGCGGTTAACGCTGCAGCCAACAATCAGGCTGAATCAATGTTAAGCCGCGACGTCAACAACATGACTAACTACTACGGCCAGTTCGCACCGGAACTGCTGGGCACTCGCTATGCAAAAGAAATTTGGGAACTGTACGAAGCAGGAAAGCTAGACCCGGATATCGAACTGACCGGCAAATTCCATGAGGACGAGCACTCCGCCGATGTGAATGCAGTACTCACGGAAATCAGCGCAGCGATACAGGAAGAAGAAGCCCGGCTTGAGAGAATGAAGCCCGATGAGCTTTAAGCCAACCTGGCTACAGACTAGCTCATCAGCTCGCCTGGGAAATTAGCGTTAGTGTAGACGTTAGTCACATCGTCAAGGTCTTCAAGGGCATCGACCAGGCGTAATACTTTTTCCCCCATGTCCACATCCAACTCGTTGTAGTTCTGGGCGATCATTGCCACTTCCGAAGCTGCCGGTTCAAAGCCACCGGACACGAGCGCATCTTTGATTGCGAGGTAGTCATCAGCCATTGTAGAGACAGTAATTGAACCATCGTCCTCCGTCTCAACATCGTCAGCACCCGATTCTATTGCAATCTCCATAACGTCATCTTCGCTGGTACCCGGCTCAAAAAGAATCTGGCCCTTCCGATCAAACATGTAGGCCACCGAGCCATCGGTACCCAGATTACCGCCTGCCTTGGAAAAAGCATGTCTCACTTCCGCAACGGTTCGGTTTCGATTGTCAGACATGGTTTCAACGAGCACCGCTACGCCCCCAGGACCGTAACCCTCGTAAGTCAGAGGCACAAGCTCTACACCATCATCCCCACCGGCGCCCCGGGCTATGGCTCGTTCCATCGTATCTTTGGGCATCTGCGATGCTTTGGCTTTATCAACGATAGTACGAAGGCCGGGGTTATCTTCAATATTACCGCCACCGTCGCGGGCAGCAACGGTCAGCTCTCGAATGATCTTGGTAAAAACCTTCGCTCGTTTCGCATCCTGACCGGCTTTTCGGTGCTTAATATTACTCCACTTACTATGACCTGCCATTTCTCTATTCCTTCGGCTGCTTTCTCACAGCGATACCCAGCTCTTTTAATTGTTCTGCGTCAATCTCACTCGGTGCAGAGGTTAACAAACAGGTGGCTGTCTGGGTCTTCGGAAAGGCAATAACATCCCGAATCGCTGTTGATCCGGAGAGCAACATCACGATTCTATCGAGCCCAAAGGCCAACCCACCATGAGGTGGGGCACCATACTTCAAGGCATCCAAAAGGAAGCCGAACTTAATGTTCGCCTCATCATCAGAGAGTTTCAACACACGGAAAATTGCTTGTTGCATCTCAGGTTCATGGATGCGAATAGAGCCTCCACCCAATTCATAGCCATTGACTACCAGGTCATAGGAAACAGAAAGCGTGTCCAGGGGATTCGCCTCCATGTCTGCCACATCACCCGAGGGCTTCGTAAAGGGGTGATGCATGGCGGTCATACTACCGTCATCATTTTCCTCAAACATCGGAAAATCCACCACCCAGCATGATGCCCAGGGTCGTTCGAACAGGTTCAGGTCTTCTGCCAGCTTGCAGCGCAGTGCGCCGAGCGCATCGCTGACAATTTTTGCTTTGTCGGCACCAAAAAAAATCACATCGTTTACTTCAGCACCCACGCGATCGAGTATGGAAGTCACTACGTCCTCAGGCAAAAACTTCAAGATTGGCGACTGTAAGCCTTCCATACCGTTATCCAGGCTGTTCACCCGAATATAGGCCAAACCTCGCGCGCCATAGATACTGACAAACTTTGTCAGGTCATCTAATTTTTTCCGCGTTAATTGATCGCCGCCGGGGAGCCGCAACGCCGAGACCCTGCAGCTATCATCATTCGCCGGACCACTGAACACCTTGAACTCGACATCTTTCAAAAGATCCGCAACGTCGACTAGCTCCAGCCCAAACCTAAGGTCAGGTCGGTCCGAGCCAAAGCGCAGCATTGCTTCACTGTATGGCAATACCGGGATGTCCCCGAGGTCCACATCGATGGATTTCTGAAACAACCTGCGGACCAGGCTCTCACTAACGTCCATGACGTCCTGCTGTTCCACAAAACTCATCTCTATATCGATCTGGGTGAATTCTGGCTGTCTGTCTGCACGCAGGTCTTCGTCTCGGAAACATCGGGCGATCTGGTAGTAACGATCAAAACCGGACATCATCAGCAATTGTTTGAATATCTGGGGAGACTGCGGCAGTGCATAAAAGTTTCCAGGGTGAACGCGGCTTGGAACCAGATAATCGCGCGCGCCCTCCGGTGTTGCTTTAGTCAGGATCGGTGTCTCGATATCCACGAACCCCTTGTCGTGCATAAAAGCTCGAACCTCATGCATGACCTCAGATCGAAGACGGAGCTTGTCCTGCATCTCTGGTCGACGAAGATCAATAGCACGATTCCTCAATCGAACGTCTTCACCGGCACTGGAGTGCTCATCAAGCTGAAAAGGCGGCGTCTCGGAACTATTCAAGATGTTCAGTTCCAACCCGAGAACCTCCACCTGCCCCGTGGCCATCTTTAGATTAACGGCCTCGCCATCCCGGGCCCGAACCTTACCGACGACCTGGATAACAAACTCATTTCGAACCTGGTCTGCCAGGGTAAACGCAGCGACCGTATCCGGATCGAAAACAACCTGGATAATACCGGTGTAATCCCGGACATCCAGAAATATAACGCCGCCGTGATCACGACGGCGATGAACCCAACCACACAGGGAGACCTCTTCACCAATGTGAGAATCCCTCATATGGCCACATAAGTGGCTACGCATTTTTTATACCTCTAAACGGCGAGAATTAACGAGTTTCGGCTTTCAGCTAGCCGCAGCTGGTGTGGAAGGTTTGCTGGCCGATGCGCCGGCCGATGTACCGGTCGATGTACTGGCCGATGTCCCGGTCGATGTACCGCTCGATTTATCGCTCGATGACGAACTTTTCGACGGAGTATCTGAACCAGAACCAGACGATCCAGAACTGCCCGTGGCATTGGGATTATCGCCAGCTACATTTTTCTTCTTACCGGTTTTAAAGTCGGTTTCATACCAACCATCGCCCTTCAGACGAAAAGCTGCAGCGGAGACTAGCTTGTTAAGCGTTGGCTCATCGCAAATTGGACAAACCTTTAGCGGTTCATCAGAAAGCTTCTGAAGCTTTTCCATCTTGTGGTCACAAGCTTCACATTGGTATTCGTAAATGGGCATGATGGTCCTCATCAGTTATTTGCCAGCTGGAGCCTCCTCCAACGGCTGCGCATTATATAAACTATTGACGACAATGGCGACCACCCATCCTCTTTCTTACTTTGCAAGAATATGGAGTCACGACCCTATTTTTAGGGGTTTTCCTTGAACGAGTAATGCCAATCGGATATAAAGCTCACCCAAGAGAAGGAGGCTCGACAAGCCTCCTTCTCTTTTTTATTGATTTTTGATTTATCACACTAGACATATAAGGATTACTGAATGGCTGCTAAAAAGGCTAAAAAAACGGCTATCAAGGATAAGTACACGAAGAGCGCTATCCTTGCAGAACTTGCCGAGACCACAGAACTGTCCAAGAAACAGGTTAGCTCTGTACTTGACGAACTTTCTTCACTCATAGAACGCCATGTCAAAAAAGGCGGCGCTGGTGAATTTACTCTTCCAGGTTTGCTGAAGA
>JABGVY010000163.1 GCA_018645845.1 Gammaproteobacteria bacterium
ATCACTTGAATGGCGTATAAAGGAAGGAATCGAAATCTCCCAGGAAATGCCGATGGACTATCCAGTAATTTCAGCTGACTCCCACATTACCGAAGCCCCAAATACTTATATCGACTACATAGATGCCAAATTTCGAGATCGTGCGCCTCGAATCGAGCCGTTAGGGAATGGAGATGTCTTTATTATCGACGGCATGGATCGGCCCATTCAATTGGGGTTGGTCGCTGCGGCAGGTAAAAAGCCAGAAGAAATCACCGCCAGCGGTGTTAAATTTGAAGAACTGCATCGCAGTGGCTGGGACCCTACAGCCAGGATGGCAGACCAGACAAAAGATGGTGTATCGGCAGAGATCATCTATCCAACCGTCGGGATGATGCTGTGTAACCATAAGGATTTTGATTACAAACAGGCCTGCTTTGATGCCTACAATCGCTGGATTGCTGAATACTGCAGCGAAAACCCGAACCGATTGTTAGGCTGCGGGCAAACCGCCGTCAGCAGTCCGGAACAAACCGTTAAGGATCTGCAGTCCATCAAGGACCTGGGGTTACGTGGCGTGATGATGTCGGGCAATCCCCAGGAAGAGGACTTTGATTCAGAGATTTACAATCCCGTCTGGGAAAAAGCGATTGAGCTGGACCTGCCGGTTTCATTCCATATTCTTACGACCAGGGGCGGGGGTCATCGCGGCCCCAGAATCAACAGTTTCTTATCGATCATCCGGGGCAACCAGGACATCATGGGGACGTTGATCTTTGGCGGCGTGTTCGAGCGATATCCGGCATTGAAAGTTGTCTGCGTCGAAGCCGATGCAGGCTGGGTGCCGCACTATTTGTATCGCATGGATCATGCTTACAAACGTCACAGGAATTGGCTGGCGCCGAACGTTGCCCTGTCCAGAATGCCGAGCGAGTATTTCCTCGAACATATCTACATCACCTTCCAGGATGATTGGGTCGCTTTTCGCAGTGCCGAAATGATGAACTGGCGCCGTTTGATGTGGGCTAACGATTTCCCCCACTCTGACTCTACCTGGCCCTGGTCACAGGCAATGCTGGAAGAACACACGAAGCTTTTAACACCTGAGATGAAACAGGCCATCTTGTGTGAAAATGTCGTGGATCTTTACAAGATCGACCTGGCCTCGCTGGCCCCGTAAATTCGGGGCAGTGCCCGCCTGCAATATCAGCCCTCAGCAATATCGTTAACAGGGTCAATGCATTTTACCGGTATGTACTGAATGGGCTTTGCATCGCCACGGTGATACCGGGCTTCAGCCTGCGCCGGCGTCTCGAGCTTTGATGCTGCCATTGCGGCAGACTTTCGATCAACTGGTACTGCGTCGGTAGCGTCGGGCGGGGGCATTATATTGGCGGGGTAGTAAACTATTTTATCTTTGCCGCTGCGCTGCCTGGTTGGGTCTATGTCCCGCTCGTTGGTCCCTGCAACAGGATGCACCGAAACGCCGTCGACAATCTCCAGATCAAGCCACCATTTTTTGAGCCGATTTCGACGACCATTCCCAAGCCAGTCATCCAACCTGACAGCGACGGGCACCATTAAGGGTTTTAGCCACCTTGCATTAACACCCAGCCAGCTAGCGACCCGAATCATGACAGCACCATCGGCATTCGGTACCTTATTGAGCGGACAGGTTTTCATGCATCGACCACAGCCGGCGCCACGCTGATTTGTGAGTCGATACCGGGTGCAGCGCTCCGCGTCGATTTTCCACATCTCGTAACCATTGAAGACCACCTTGTCTCCCATGGGAATCGCCCCACAGGGACATTCGCGCGCGCACTTATGACAATTATTGCAAAAATCCTGCAACCCAAAATCAATGGGCTTGTCCACCGTTAAAGGTAAGTCGGTAGTCACGACGACCGATTTGAATCTTGGCCCAACAAACGGGTTAAGTACCAGTTCACCGATTCGTGATAGCTCGCCCAGACCCGCCCAGAGGATCAGCGGAATATGCAACACATGACTCAGCACATTGGTCTGGGGCCGTGAGCTATAACCTTTGTCACACAAGAATCGCGCCATAATGCCAGCAATCTCTGCACCCCTCATATAGGCACGCATGGATTGAGGGCCAGATATCCAGTCGTCACCGCTGGCGCCTTCCATTGTCTCGTGGCCCTGATCAATCAGCATCACAACCGCATACCGATGGTAGGGCGTAATTGGCTGGCCATCGTTATGGTGGGAGTACCAGCTATATCGCGGGATCTTGCAGATACCCACCATATCAGCGCCCAGGGCATAGGCTAGAGATTTGACGGCTTTGCTGTTCTGGTCGGCGTCATTCATGCCAGGGTCTTGTTCCGGCGCGACATCATTATCCTGAAGGGGCACCATGCTGCCTATTAGCGGCATATAGGACTGCGCAGCAGGTGTCTTGAAGGCAAACCGGGTTCGTTCCAGTTTTGCTTTCGGCCCTAGATCGCCGAACTTGGGACGTTCGAAAAAAGAAGCCCGGTGCGGCACACGGGGGATTTCATCGTCAAGAATCAATGTTGTCGGTCGTTCAACCCGCCGGACCTGCTCCATTGGGTAGCTACCCAGGTGAGTTGCACGTGCACCGCGGCGATGACGTTCCCGCCCAGACTCGGCGCCATTAATGCCCAGCCAGTATTTGAAACCACGATCGCGATTTTGTGTCGTGGCAAGCGGTATGTCGACCGCGCAGGCATAACTTGTGGTGACCACAGCAAGCACAACATTCTCACCCAGAAAAGGCGATACAACCCTGTCACCCTTTGCACGACAACAGATGCCTGACAGCACTGACAGCCGCTCAATATCGACATCCGACACACTACCTATATGAGCCGTTGCGCTGTAGCCCAACTCACCGCAATAGTTCGCGATGTTGGCGGCGATTCCGGCAGCGCGAGTGCTGGCAATCATGCCCCGACTATTATGCAGCCAGTCCCTGGCAAGATTTCCTCTTTCTGCCTGGCGCGGGATCTCCAGCGCAAACACGATAGCATGAGTATGTTCCGCATCCTCCCGATCTTGCAGCCAGCCATTTTCGGGCATCAGACAGATCCCTGCATGCGCAGCATTCAGAAAATAGAGGCTACCCTTGATGTCAATGCTACGTCGTTCCATATCATCTGGAACCGGTGCTCTGGCAGGGGCGACTTTGCCTTGCCGATATTCCATGAATAAATCAAAGTATTGCTGCGCTGCAATTGATAGTTCGCCCTGGACGGTTTCTTGCAGGGGCGGTGCCGCAAGCCGGGCACGCTCGTGCTCTTGTTTAAGAATGTGAAGGTCTGTGGGCAGCACTTCAAGCGGAAATCGCCCTAACTGCACGGGGCGTTTTCTTGACGGCTCTGTGAATATCACCTTGTGTCCCCTTCCCGTCTAGCTGGTTCGCATGTCGATAGTCAGGATCATCTTCTCAAAGTGGGTTTGAGTGCAAATATTTGCCCAGGCATTCGGTCGATTGAAATAATTCTTCAGGGATTAATTTTCCGGTGACATTTCCGGGAATGTGCTGCTGTTACACTTTCTTCAACATTGATATTGTTCGAAGGCCTACCCGAAACATGTTCGTAAATCACACCTAAGAGGTACTGTGCCTCCACATCTCCTGATTCAACCAATGCCTTTTGTTCTTCTAAATCACGCATCGACGGAACATCATCCATAACACTTACCGGCGCCATGATTATGAAGTGGTAGAAACGACTTGCTTGCCTAGATTGCTGCCAGGCTCGCGCGGGCAGGGTTATAGTCACAACTGTGGTTGTTTGGTGATATAAGAGATGGATTAAAGACGTGTGAGTTATCTAGCCTGAACCACTGGGCTCACTACAACGAAGTGTAAGCCTATACAGGTCATACACTATGTAATAGATAATAAAGCTGCGAACACAAGCAACGCGAACACGGCGGGTAGCGACAGAAGGGAGTAACTTTATGTACCGCACAAAAGCAATGATCTTGCTGTGTATAGCAGTAGGACTATTTGGATTATTGGGAACATTAGCGCTAGTAATGTCATAACGTCTTATTCTAGAAACGTTAAACCCGCGCATCTTCATCCCATCGACCAAGCTGCACCCTCAGCGCGTAACCATTGAATACGGTTCTGCAACACTCCCATAAGAACCAGGTAACTGAGCAGGTCATAAAAAAACTCGCCGAAACGAGGGTTAGTGGTCGAATAGACTTGCTTGCCCAGGTTGCTATCAGGCTCGACCGGGCAAGTGCATGGCCTCAGGCAGGGTTGTTTGGGGATGTAGGAAAAGGATTAAGAGCGTGTGAGTTATCCGCCCGCGATGCACAGTGGTATGACTACGAAGAGGGCCCATCCTTAGTGATCTAGCGGCTGGGCATAAACGGCATCTTGGCTTGATAGCGTTGCCAGACGGTCTTCCAGTTCTGAAATACGCATTTCCATTTGTTGTACTTTATCCCTTTCTTCTGAAATCGCTTCCCAAAGCGATGGTGGCGACATCACTGCGAACACCCAAAAGGTAAACATCTCGGCGAGGTGCCAGTTCTTTAAAGCGAACATATTAGGGCGAAGTTGTTTGCTCAACATCGTCCAGATGACAAGACAGATATAAAGCAATCCGCTGTAGATCATCAGAACTAAAGAGAAGGCAAACCCGATACCTATTGCTTCCGGCTCGCTGTTCACAGCGAAGTAACTTACCGTGCCGATACCCACGGCTAACCCAAACACAATAAGGCAACCGTTTGATGCCCGCAGAAGCGCGGTCTCAGACTTGTGGTTAATCATCGTCACAAGTGGAATGATCGTGATAAGAATTACGTATTTCAGCGGGTGCCATAAAAAAAGACTAATTAAATCGATTCCTGAAATACCCATAGTGCTAATAATGGTCGTCATCGAACACACAAAAATAATCGCGAAGGACAAGAAGACAGTAAAAATTTCCTTCGTGTTTAGGCGCGCTGAATAAGTAGCTTGTCCATTTGTCTTGGTCCAGCTGTAACAAAAGACGGACGCGGCACCGCCAACCACTACGGGCAGCAAAGCCATACCGGCCACGTAAGGCGCTTTACCAGCTTCGGTCAGGCCGTTTAACAGAGCAACGATGGTCAACACACTGAAGAGCATGCCCACAGGCAATCCCAACAAGGCTACTGCCGCGCAGGGATGACAAATCCTTGCCTGTTGGCAGGCCCACGCGATGCAGAGAGTGGGTGCCAGTGTAGATAACACAGTAAGAACTGCGCTATGGGGCAGCACCTCCAGAATCACATCGAAAATACCCTCTAAAAAGATTGCTAGGAACATGATGATGAACAAACAACACACCACTAGGATTCTTTGCCAGGCCGTTACAGCGCGGAAGTAAACCAACGTTGGTGGCAATAGCCGCGGTACCAAAATCACAATCACTGCGAGAGGTACCGCAAAGATTCCAATGTCAAAAAACAAATCCAGCGCACCAGAACCCAAACTTTCCATCTCAATTCCTTCTTATTTCTCTTGTAAGACCATGCTCGGGTTTAACGAAGAGGTTGTCTATAATGGGACTTGGTAACGGTGCGGAAAAGGTGGTTAATACCGCCTAACTTCCCCGAATGGCTAATCAGATCGGCGCAGCGTGGGCATTGCGCCGTAGGTCATTGCTCGCCAAAGCCACTCAACCGGGCCATAGTAAAACCGCGCTAACCACCAGGGCGAAAGCCACAGCTGCAGCAACCAAATCGGCAAAACAATCACATAGACTTGCCAGAGCGACATCTGGTCGACCCATCCAAGCCCTGCGCCGGTAAATACCAGCATGCAGATCAAAGACTGCATAAGATAGTTGGTCAGCGCCATTCGCCCAACGGCGGCAAGGCGTGCGCTTTGCCAACCACCTTTAATTAGCCACAGCAGCAAACCAATCCAGCCGAGGGCTACAGCCATACGCCCCAGATGGTAAGTCGGGGCCAGCTTGAGGAAAGCATCGATCATGTCAAATTGACTTTGATGTGCGAACCAGATTTCAAAACCATTGATGGCGAATCCCAGGCTAAAACCAACGACGGCCATTTTGGCGTAGCTTTCCCTGGCAAGCTGCCCCTGAAGCACGCCGAGCTTAAAGAGCGCCATGCCTAGAATCATCATCACCAGTGCATCGGGCAGTAGAAAACTCCACAGCGAGTCCGTCAAAATGACGGTGTTGTGGTGAGCAGTCCACACAAAGGCGCTGTGATACGACTCACTCCTGGCTGAAATTTCCTGATCAATGGCGTCGGCGGTTGGCGCAAACTCGCTTTCGAAGGCAATCCATTGATCCGCTAAATTGGCTACATCTTGCGGCACGGGCTCGCCGGCGGCCTGCATTGCGACGGCGGTCTCGGCATTTGCTCGCAAGTATTTGAGTCCAAAATGAGAGCCCGTGTTGTAGAGGGTGATGAGCACAGTGAGCCCGACGGCCAGCCGGAGCAAGGTGCGCCCCTGCAGGTTGCGGAAGAAGTAGAGGGCAAAACCTGCCAGTGCATAGGTCACCAGAATGTCGCCTGTCCACAATAGGATATAGCCATTGAACAAGCCGAACAGAAGCAGCCAGGTGGTCCTTTTCGCGTGCAGCCAACCGCGCCCCTCGCGCCCGTTGCCAAGAAACAAAATAACGCCAGCGCCAAAGAGAATAGAGAATATGCCACGCATGGAACCCTCGGCAGTGAGTTCGATGATCGCCCATGCAAACAAATCGTTGCTGTCTTCGATCATGAGCCCGGGGGAGGTATAAGCCGCTGCCACAAAGCCAAAACCAATAATATTCAGCAGCAAGATGCCTAACAGGCTAAAGCCCCTTAAAACATCCAGGCTTTCGATGCGATCAG
>JABGVY010000152.1 GCA_018645845.1 Gammaproteobacteria bacterium
CAGGTACAGAGCGACGGGACTGCCAAGGCCGCCAAGCCCAACAATGAGCACCCGCGCGGCGAGCAACTTTTCCTGACCTTCGATGTCGATATCTGGAAGCATGATATGCCTGGCATATCTTAGTAACTGATCATCGTTCAAGGTTGCGGCTCCTTGCTATCACGGCACGAGGCTGGCCTTGGAGATCCCTGAACCCTTGTACCTCGATTAGACCAGCACTTACCAGCAGTTGGATGACTGGTTCTTGTTGGTCATAACCGTGTTCAAACAGGATGTGCCCCCCCGGAACCAGGTGCTCATGGCAGTTATTGATAATTTGCCGGATACAATCAAGCCCGTCATCCCCCGCGTTAAGTGCAGCCGCAGGTTCAAACTTTAATGCCTGAAGGTGTGGATCTGTATCCCTGATATAAGGAGGATTGCTGATAATAAGATCGAACCGACCTTGGATATTGGTGAACCAGGAGCCCGAAAGAAAATTAACGTTTGCGAGTTCCCCAGCATTTTTTTGTGCGATGGCCAGGGTACTTTTACTAATGTCAGTGCCGAGTATCTGCCAGCCTGGTCTCTCCGCAGCAAGGCTCACAGCCAGGGCGCCCGTGCCCGTTCCCAGGTCGACTACTTTCATTGGTTGCTGATCAAACCGCTCCAGGGTAATTTCCATCAAAAGTTCTGTATCTGGTCTGGGGATGAGCGTATCACGGGTCACGCAAAAATCCCGCTGCCAGAAAGATTGATAGCCTCTGATGTAGGCTAAAGGTTCACCGGTATGCCTTCGCGCGAATAGCGCCTGAATCTGTATCTGATCAACACTGCAAACGGTTTCATCAGCGTGCGCGATCAACCATTCTCGCGACCTGGCGAGAACCTCGCCAATCAGCAGATAACTATCTAGCAGGGGGGTGTCGGATACATCGCCCAGCAGCTCTTTACCCCGGCGGACGAGCACTCCGATCGTCTCAGTCATCTTCCTGGCCAAGGGAGCGCAGTTGGTCTGCCTGATGCTCAATAATCAGCTGATCAACGATAGGATCCAACTCACCGGTCATTACCTGGGGTAAACGGTGAATGGTTAGGTTGATTCGATGATCGGTCACCCTGCCGTCAGGAAAATTGTATGTGCGGATCTTTTCTGATCGATCACCACTTCCCACCAGGCTTCGCCTTGTTTCCGCCTGCTCGTTGGACTGCTCTGTTTGCGCCTTGTCCATCAGCTTGGCCTGCAGCAGGCTCATTGCACGGGCCTTGTTCTTGTGCTGAGAACGTTCGTCCTGACATTCGACCACGATACCAGTAGGTAAATGGGTCAGCCTGACCGCTGAATCAGTTTTATTGACGTGCTGCCCACCCGCCCCCGAGGCGCGATAAGTATCGACTCTTAAATCGTTCTTCTCGATTTCAATCACCTCGATATCATCGAGCTCTGGCAGGACCGCAACTGTACAGGCCGATGTGTGCACACGGCCCTGGGATTCGGTCTGCGGGACTCGCTGTACCCGGTGGGCGCCGGATTCGAATTTCATCTTGCCGAAAGCATTATTGCCATCGATTCTGGCGATGACCTCTTTGTAACCGCCGTGTTCACCGTGGCGTTCGTTCAGTATTTCCATCTTCCATTTTTGTGTTTCTGCAAAACGGGTATACATACGAAACAAGTCACCAGCAAATATCGCAGCTTCATCGCCGCCAGTTCCTGCTCGTATCTCAAGAAAAACGTTATTCGCATCGCGCGGGTCTTTCGGAAGAAGCAGTTTCTGTAGTCTGCTGTTAAGAATTTCAAGAGATTGCTCCAGTTCACCAATCTCCAGCTCTGCCATTTCCCGGATATCATTGTCGGGATCTTTTGACATCACCTTTGCGTCTTCGAGTTCTGACGACTGTGATTCAAACTGCCTGAAACAAATCACCACGGGTTCAATATCCACATACTCTTTCGAATAACTTCGAAACCGGTTTTGGTCAGTAATTACATCGGCGTCGCTCAGCAGCGCTCCCAACTCCTCGTATCGGTCGAGTAGCTGATCCAATTTGAACTTCAGGGACTTATTCAACGTTGTCGTCCAGATTGTAGAGGGTAGAGATGATGGCCACGAGGTCTTCCGCGTCGTCATCTATAGCAGCTTTAAGCTGCATACTCGGGATGTGTATTATCTTGTTGGTCAGCTGATTAGCAAGCTGTGTTAGCACTTCGGTTGGATCAGCACCTTTCTGAAGTCTTGCGATGGCTCGCTCGAGCTCCTCGGTCTTGATGTTGTTGTGGTGGTCGCGAAACATGACAAGTTTTTCTTCCGCGCCTTTCGTTTGGTGCCGGGTGCGATAGCTGGAAATTTCTTCGGCCAGAATAGTTTCTGCATCCCTCGCCGCTGCCTGACGACTATTAATGTTGGTATCCACAATCTGTTGCAGGTCATCGACGCTATAAAGGTAGATGTCACGCAACTCACTGACTTCCGGCTCTATATCCCTCGGTACCGCCAAATCAACTATCAGGATGGGTCGATGCTTCCTGGATTTAAGAGCACGCTCTACGGTTCCTTTGCCAAGGATGGGCAACGGCGAGGCCGTTGAGGCGATAACGATATCCATCTCGGGTAGCTTTGCAGGAATGCTTTGTAGGTCGATTGCTGAGCCACCAAGTTCATGCGCCAGTCGACTGGCATTCTTAAGTGTGCGATTGGCCACAGTAATGTGTTTAATACCGGCACTGAGGAGATGCCGGCCTACCAGCCCGGAGGTTTCACCGGCACCAACAATAAGAATGTTGCAGTCCGACAGATCCGAGAATAATTGTTGCGCCAGTGTAACCGACGTAGAAGCGACGGAAACAGAGCTCTCGCCAATAGCGGTTTCCGTGCGCACTTTTTTAGCCACTCTAAAACTGGTCTGTGACAGATGATCAAGTTCACCACCGAGCGTACCGAACCGGCGCGCCTGGTCGAAACAGTCTTTAAATTGACCTAGAATCTGTGGTTCACCGACGACCATGGAATCCAGCCCGCTGGCAACGCGCATGGCATGAAGAGCCGCTTCGTTGCCAGTTAGAGTATAGATGCTGTGCTCCAGGTCTATTGGATCAATTTGGTGATAATCAGCCAACCAGCGAGTGATTTTGAGAGATTGAATGTTATCTCCGGATGCAATAATTTCGGTTCGGTTGCAGGTAGACAATATCGCGACTTCCTGCAATCCAGCCTGAGTTAAGATGTCGGTAAGCGCACCTTCAAGCTGGTCTGGAGTAAATGCGACCTTTTCCCTGAGTTCTACAGGCGCGGAGGTGTGATTTATGCCAATGATGAGCAGATTCATAGGTATCCGGTGTAGTAAAATGAACCCCTTGCGTTAGCGGGTACACTAATCGTAAGTCAGGACCCCGTCTTCGAAATGATTAGCCTCCCGGTATCCATGGGAAGCGGTCGATTGACCAGGGGTCATTGTACGTTGCTTGACACGGTGAATACACTGTAAAACTAAGATTCACAGAGTGAATGTGAATGCCAGTAACAAAAAGGTGAATAACATCAGACGATCTTCATTTCTTCGGTCCCAGCCTGAGCCACTCCGCTTCTGGCTGCTTTCTATCCTCATGGCGCTGCTAGCCGGGTGTTCCACCTTGCCAGTCGAACCAGAGCCGGTCAGTACACCTGAGCCAATCGTAGCAAAACCTGCGCAACCAAAACCGCAGCCAGACCCGGATGACTATCCGGTTGCTAGCTTCCCAGGAGATTCTTTGTACGAGTTACTGGTGGCGGAAGTTGCAGGGTATCGCTCTCGATATGACATTGCCCTGGATAAATACGTGGACGCGGTGGCCGAAACACGTGACCCGGGGGTCGCTGCCCGTGCAACCAGGCTAGCGTTATATCTAAAGAAATACGCTGAGGCGCTCGAGGCGGCGCTCATCTGGGCCGAGGTAGACCCTGAAAACGTTACCGCGCGCCGCCACGCCGTGGATCTACTGCTACGTGCGGGTGATCTTGAACCCGCAATTGGGCATATGGAAGCGGTCAAGCAACTGGGCGGAAAGGCAAGCTTTGATGTGTTCGCCTACCGAGCCGTAGATCTGGCGCCGGAACAAAGAGCGGCTGTTCTTGCGGCGATTACAGAGATGCTGGACCGACACCCGGGAGACGAACAGCTTTTATTTTCAAGAGCCGTGTTGCTGGAACACAGTAATCAACTACCCGAGGCCCTGGTGATCGCTGAAAAACTGCTGACCATCTCTGAAAAACCGAATGTGGTTGTTCTAAAGGTAAGGATTCTGGATTCAATGCAGCGCGAGGAAGATGCGATCGCCTACCTCACAGGAGTAGTCGCCGTTCCAGAGCCCGATCGAAGACTGCAACTTATTCTGGCCAGGATGTTGTTTGAGGAGGGAGACCTCGAAGCTGCGAAAGTTCAGTACAACAATGCACTTAGTGTGTCACCCAATGACGGCGATGTCCTGTTTGCGCTGGCACTAATTGCTCTTGAGCAGGGAGATGATTTACAGGCTCAGGAACATCTGGAGCGGATGGTACGATGGAACCGTCGCTCGGGTGAAGCGCATTACTATTTAGGAGGAATTGCCGAAAGGCGTTCTGACACCGTGGGAGCCCTTCAGGCATACGCCAAGGCAGGGGAAGGATACGAGTTCATTCCAGCCCAGGCGAGGATTGCGTCGTTACTTGCTGATGATGACCGCTGGGAAGAAGCGAGAGCTCATCTCGACAACCTGCGTACCCGAAAGCCCGAGCACAGACAGCAGCTTATTCTAATCGAAGCGCAGCTACTGGCTGACCGGGGCCAGGAACAGGAAACTCTGGACTTTCTAGAACCAATACTGCAGCAAGAACCAGAAAACGTCGAGTTGCTCTACTACAGGGCTATGACGGGCCAGAGATTCGGGCAGCTGGGCATCCTGGAAGCAGATTTGCGCAGGGTCATTGAGCTGGAACCGGGTAACGCAGACGCAATGAATGCACTGGGTTACACCCTGACCGACCAAACTAATCGGCACGAAGAAGCACTGGAATTAATTGAAAAAGCGTTGACGATCAAACCTGATGAGGCTGCTTTCATCGATAGCATGGGTTGGGTGCAATACCGCCTCAACAATTTTGAAAAAGCATTGACCTATCTTCGGCGAGCCTATGAGATGTTTCGAAACGATGAAATCGCGGCTCATCTTGGCGAAGTGCTATGGGTAGCTGGCGACAAAAGCGAAGCGAATCAGATCTGGGAGGAAGCGCTCGAACTGGCTCCTGAAAGCGAGATCCTCAAGAAGGTCATTCAGCGGTTTCGAGTAGAATAATTGCGCAGTTACCTAATATCCCTGGCTTTACTTTCTTTGTTGGCCTCGTGCGCCACCCCGCATGGCACGACAGACCTGGATCTTGCGTATTGGCGCTTTGAAGGGAAGTTATCCATCCAGGAGGGTGGGCGATCACGAATCGTCAACATAGACTGGCGACAACGGGGTGATTCCAGCGATATTCACCTGAATGGACCGCTGGGCATAGGGGACGTCCGTATCCGAACAATCGGCAACCAGCTGGTCATAGACACGGGGGATGATTCCCGGGTCTATCCGCTTGATGGGGATCTGGTTATTGAGGGTGATTCCTTCCGGCTACCCTGGAAGCGGCTGGCCTACTGGATACAAGGCCTGCAAGGGCCTGACATGGCTCCGATTGAAGCTACGTTTTCGCAGGATGGTTGGTCTGTCAGCATCCTTGATTCGGACATTAACGGCCCCGTATTGATTGTTCTGAGCCATCCTGAAATACGCCTGAAACTCAAGGTTCACCGGTGGCAACGCAGCACGGTAAAAGAAGCAGCAAACCAGATTTGACAGCGGCTGCCACGAACAGGACAATAGCGCCTTTTTTTAAGGGCATCGGCTTCCGTCAATCACCATGTAGGTTGATTTGAGGGGCTGGTTTGGGACGAATTCATGCCTCGTTCCCGGACCAAGCATGGTGATGTAGAGTCGTCCTTGGTAGAATGGCGGCCCTAGAACAGCGGCCATACTCAGGAAAATGAATTTAAGACTTTGGGGTGTCGCCAAGTTGGTAAGGCACAAGGTTTTGATCCTTGCATGCGCAGGTTCGAGTCCTGCCACCCCAGCCATATTTCAAATACCTCTTTCTTGTAAAAGAAAGATCTGAAAAAAAAGGTCTGAAAAGTAGTGGCTGAACTAAAGATTTTCTCTGGAAATGCGCACAAGGAGTTGGCAACACGCGTTGTTGACAGGCTCAGGATGGACCTTGGCGCGGCCCATGTTGGGCAATTCAGTGATGGTGAAGTCGCCGTAGAGATACATGACAATGTTCGCGGTAAGGACGTGTTCGTCATACAGCCAACCTGCGCACCGACCAACGATAACCTGATGGAACTGATGATCATAGCGGACTGTCTGCAGCGAGCATCGGCCGCAAGGATCACCGCGGTTATCCCTTATTTTGGCTATGCGCGGCAGGATCGTCGTGTGAGATCGGCAAGGGTACCCATCACGGCGAAGGTGGTGGCCGACATGCTAGGGAGTGCCGGTATAAATCGAGTCCTGACCATTGACCTGCATGCAGACCAGATTCAAGGTTTTTTTGATATACCGGTAGATAACATTTACGCCACACCGGTACTGTTACTCGATATTGAGCGCCAGAAACACGAGGATTTGGTAATCGTATCGCCGGATGTTGGCGGCGTCGTTCGGGCACGGGCGATGGCAAAACAGTTGAACGACACTGATCTTGCCATCATTGACAAAAGACGCCCCGAGGCCAATGAGGCTGAGGTAATGCACATCATCGGTGACGTTGATGGCCGAACCTGCGTTTTGATCGACGACATGGTCGATACAGCAGGAACACTATGCACGGCGGCTAAGGCGCTGAAAAATAACGGCGCAACAAAGGTGGTTGCCTATTGCACCCATCCTGTATTGTCAGGACCGGCCATAGAAAATATTAACAGCTCGGTGCTAGATGAGGTTGTCGTGACTGACACGATTCCCCTGAAAGAGGACGCATCGGCTTCGCCAAAAATTCGGCAGTTAAGTGTTGCCGATGAATTGGCTGAATCTATCAGGCGAATCAGTAATGAGGAGTCTTTAAGCGCGCTTTTCAAGAAGCGGATTCAACCAACACTGTTTTAAGTACTGTTTTTCGCACACTTTCGTGCATAACCCGCCAGGCACATGGTCGCAGTGTGTGTGGTGACAATCTCTAAGGAGTGACAAATGGCAGATTTCGAACTGAATGCCGAACTGCGTACAGACAAAGGGAAAGGTGCGAGCCGCCGCCTACGTCGTAATGCAGACATGATTCCAGCTATCCTCTATGGTGCGGGTAAAGCCCCGTTGTCTTTGACCCTTGCGCACAAGGACATACACAAAGCTTGTGAGAACGAGGCTTTCTTTTCTCACATCATAACGATCAATGCTGACGGGGACAGCCAGCAGGCCATCGTGAAAGACCTGCAGCGTCATCCAGCTAAAGACCGTATTATGCATGCTGACTTTCTGCGTATCCAGATGGACCAGGCTATTACCGTAGAGGTTCCGTTGCACTTCATAAACGAAGACAGTTGTGTCGGTGTACGTCAGGGTGGCGGAAACGTTTCACACAATATGACTTCTATCGAAATCAGCTGTCTACCAGGTGACCTGCCAGAGTATATTGAAGTCGACATCGAGCACCTGGATCTGGGCGATGCTATCCACATGAGCGAACTCAGACTTGTTGAAGCGCTATCCATACCGTCTTTGCAGCAGGGTGCAGATCACGACCATGTAGTCGTGTCGGTTAACGCTCCCAAGCGAGCTGAAGAGGTTGATGAAGAAGCTGCCGCTGCTGAAGACGCACCTGCTGAAGAATCGGACGGCGATGACGAACCCGGGGACGAGTAACCTCGTAACCTTGTGTGATTATGTCAGGGTGTAACGATGTCAGGTTTAACCCAAACAGGTTCACCTCTGCCGCTTAAGCTGATCGCCGGGATAGGTAATCCTGGTGTCCAATACGCCAATACTCGCCATAACGCGGGTATCTGGTTTATTGAAAGGCTGGCAGAAAAACTTGGCGCATCCTTCAAACCTGAAAAAAAATTCTTTGGTCGTACGTCTTTGATCAACGTCGATGACGTTGAAGTTAGATTGCTCATACCCGATACCTACATGAATGAGTCGGGTAAAAGCGTCGGTATACTGGCAAATTTTTTCAAAATTGAACCCCAGGAAATACTGGTTGCTCATGATGAAATCGATTTCCCCTCTGGCAAAATCAGATTCAAGCAGGAGGGCGGACTTGCCGGCCACAATGGCCTTCGAGATATTTCCAACCGCCTTTCCGGTGCCAGAGACTTTAACCGATTAAGGATTGGTGTTGGTCACCCTGGAGACAGGACCGGCGTAACCGGTCATGTATTGGGAAAAGTCTCGGCGAAGGACCGTGGGCTGATTGAACATTGTATTGAAGATGCAATCGCTACCATACCGTGCGCTGTAAAAGGCGACTGGCAGTTAGCGATGCAACAACTGCACAACGCGTAACCAACCAGCTGGTTGCCATCAAGAGAGAGAATCATGGGATTTAATTGTGGGATTGTAGGCTTACCCAATGTCGGTAAATCGACCCTGTTCAATGCGTTAACGCGAGCGGGCGTAGGTGCTGAGAACTTTCCGTTCTGCACGATAGAGCCTAATTCTGGCATCGTTCCGATGCCGGATCCACGGCTGGACAAGCTCGCCAGCATTGTTTCGCCGGAAAAGGTGATTCCCACGACGATGGAATTTGTCGACATTGCAGGTTTAGTTGCTGGCGCCTCAAAAGGTGAGGGGCTTGGGAACCAGTTTCTTGCGAATATCCGCCAAACCGATGCCATTGCCCATGTTGTTCGCTGTTTTGAAGATGAAAATGTTACTCATGTTTCGAACAAAGTGAATCCGGAAGAAGACATCGAAGTGATAAACACCGAGCTGCAATTGGCAGATCTCCAAACCCTGGAGAATGGAATCAATCGGATCTCAAGATTAGCCAAGAGCGGCGACAAGGAGGAAATCGCCAGGGTGGAATACCTGGAAGGTCTGCAGGCTCATATTGATGAGGGGCAACCAGCCAGGACTTTTGCGACGCCCGACGATTACGCGGGCACCCTTCGCGATCTGCATCTGTTAACGATGAAACCTGTGTTGTATATCGCTAACGTCGATGAAGAGGGCTTTGACGGTAATCCTCACCTGGATGCGGTTCGCAAAGTTGCAGAGTCAGAAGGTGCAGAGATTGTCGTCATTTGCAACAAGCTGGAAGCAGAAATAGCGGAACTGGACGACGAAGAAAGGGCCGAGTTCCTGGGTGATCTGGGTATGGAAGAACCAGGTCTGGATCGAGTGATTCGGGCCGGCTACAGATTGCTAAACTTGCAAACTTATTTTACTGCCGGGCCCAAGGAAGCGCGGGCCTGGACTGTCAGAACTGGCGTCAGTGCACCTCAGGCGGCTGGCGTTATCCATACTGACTTCGAAAAAGGCTTCATTAAAGCCGAAGTGATCGGGTACGAAGACTACATTCAGTATGACGGCGAAAGCGGTGCCAAAGGTGCCGGTCGTTTGCGCCTTGAGGGCAAGGAATATACGGTTCAGGATGGGGACGTCATCCATTTCCGGTTTAACGTCTGACACAGACGCAGTCCCCACCTACGCCCTTTGTTTTTGAAGGAGCGGTGTAAAACTACATCACATACTATGTCGCCGCGAACTCGATCCCGTTATTCAATACGGCAAAACTTCCGCTTTCACTTAACCATCCGCACTTACCGCTACCCTGAACAATCGATTTAGCGCGATCAGGCGGCGTTTGCCTTCTTGATAACTTCTTCTGCGACACTGTTCGGACAACCAGCATAGTGGCTAAATTCCATGGAGAACTGACCACGACCCGAAGTCATAGTTCGCAGGTCGCCAATGTAACCAAACATCTCAGCCAGAGGAGCAGTAGCCTTAACTCTAACGCCGGTGGACGCTGAGTCCTGGCCCTGGATCATCCCGCGCCGACGGTTCAAGTCACCAATAACGTCACCCACATGTTCTTCCGGAGTGAACACATCGATCTTCATGATCGGTTCCATCAACCGGGGACCGGCTTTCGGCATGCTCTGCCGATAGGCTGCCCTGGAAGCCAGTTCGTAAGCAATGGCAGAAGAGTCAACAGCGTGGAAACCACCATCAACCAGCGTTATCTTCACATCAAGCAGTGGGTAGCCGGCCAGTGGACCTTCCTCCATACTCATCTTGAAACCTTTTTCTACAGCCGGCCAAAATTCACGAGGGACATTACCGCCAGTCACCTTCGATTCAAATTCAAATCCGGTACCTGTTTCCGCTGGCTCAACAATGTAATCAATCTTCGCAAACTGTCCAGCACCGCCCGTTTGCTTCTTGTGAGTGTAACTATCTTCCAGTTTCTGCGTGATAGATTCGCGATAAGCCACCTGCGGAGCGCCTACTTCAACTTCTACACCGTGGGTCCGCTTGAGGATATCGACCTTGATATCCAGGTGCAGTTCACCCATGCCTTTCATGATCGTCTCACCGGATTCTTCATCTGTCTCGACTCTAAAGGAAGGATCCTCTTGAATCATCTTGCCAAGCGCAACGCCCATTTTCTCTGACGCGGCCTTGTCCTTGGGGTGGATCGCGATTGAGATAACGGGATCCGGGAACACCATGGGTTCCAGTGTGGCCGGGGTTTTGGGATCACATAACGTGTGGCCAGTTCGGGTATTTTTCATGCCGATCAGTGCCACGATATCCCCAGCCTGTGCGGAATCTCTTTCAATTCGCTCATCAGCGTGCATTTCAACGATTCGACCAATTCGCTCAGTTTTTCCCGTAAAGGTATTAAGTGCGCTATCGCCCTTTTTAATAGTGCCGGCATAAATGCGAGTGAACGTGAGTGCACCGAACCGATCATCCATAATCTTGAAGGCCAGGGCGCGTAGTGGCCCTTCCGGGTCGACTACGGCAAATTCACCGGTTTCGTTACCCTCCAGATCAACCTCTGGCTGAGGATTTACCTCCGTTGGATTTGGCAGGTAATCAACAACAGCATCCAGCACCAACTGAATCCCTTTGTTCTTGAACGCAGAACCACAGTAAGTCGGGAAGAAATCGAGGTTAACCGTCCCTTTTTTGATACAGGCCTTGATTATATCCATCTCTGGTTCTTCACCTTCTTCCAGATACATCATCATGGCTTCATCATCATGCTCGAGTGCACTTTCGATCAAAAGCTCACGATATTCTTCAACCTTGTCAACCATGTCGGCCGGCACGTCTTCCTGACGGTAACTCTGGGGGTCACCAGAATCATCCCAGACCCAGGCTTTCCTGGTGAGCAGGTCAACGACGCCTGCAAAATCGTCTTCTTCGCCAATAGGTAGAGTCATAATC
>JABGVY010000150.1 GCA_018645845.1 Gammaproteobacteria bacterium
CCTGGTCATGCGGGGAACGGATGAGGCAGAACTCGATGTTATGCTCGAAGAAGTCAAAGCCATGATAGTTGGTTTTGGTGCAGAGCCTTTTGAATAATTGGGGCCCTAATTATTCCAGAGCTAAAGGGTTCTCACGGGATTGAGACCAGGTGAGTGCAAGTTACCCAACTTGCCACCGACTCGGGTTCAGTGGCCCAGCAATGGTATGTTCACCCCAGGCCCCATTTTCATTGAACTTTGAAACCCCTGGATTCAGGCTGCCCTTGTGGTGTGTCTGGCGTGCGTTGTAACGGGAAATACCCCCTTTGGAAACTACCGGCAATTGCGTTTTCAATCTAATAACTGCTCTGTTAACGTCCCTGTCTCTAAGACACTTATGTGATGAAAAATGGGTGTTCGACTCGAAAAACCCTGGTTAACGCTGGATCCGGAATTAGTCGCCAGACTGCCTGGTCAATTAGGTGTGTTTCAATTGGCGAACGAGAACCGTGAGGTTGTGTATATTGGGTTCGCCGGTGGGCAAAGCCTGTTTGGCTTGAAAGGAGAGTTGGGTAACTGGCTGGGCAGGTGGCCATTTTTTAGGATAGAGGTAAACATGGCTTACCGAACACGTTGCCGGGAATTGCTAATGGTTCATTTTTCGGACCATGGCGCTTATCCAACAGAAAATACAGCAAAGGAAACCGCTGGCCTGGGACGGTTGTCCGTAACAGCGGTGCCAACAATACCAATAAAGACAAAAGAGGGGGGCTAAGGTTGCAACTGCAACTCACCCAGGAACAGGACATGGTCGTGCGGATGGTCCGCCGGTTTGTGCGCGAAGAAATAGTGCCCCTTGAAATTAACCTTGACCCTGATACGGATCAGCTGCCGGAAGAAGATTCGCGTCGGCTAAAGGCGATAGTGCAGGATATGGGGCTCTTTGGTTTAGGCATTCCGAAGGAATATGGAGGGCCTGATCTAGACATGGTGACCCAGACCTTGATTTCGATGGAAATATCCCAGCACCGGGCTGGTTTGTATGCGCCTTGTTATGGGGTTTTTGGTGGTGCTGGTCTTGCACAGTTGTTCGAATCCAGTGACGTTCAGAAAGAAAACTATCTGTATCCGACACTGCGTGGCGAGAAGCGGGGATTCTTCGGGTTGACGGAGCCATCCGGCGGGTCTGATCCGGCACGGGCGATTCAAACTCGCGCTGTACGGGACGGCGATGACTGGGTTATCAATGGATCAAAAATATTTATTTCGGGTGCCGACCGTGCTGACTTTGGGTTGGTTTTTGCGAGGACATCTCCGGACAAGGGGCGGGGAGGGGTAACTTGTTTTATTGTGGACACGGATACCCCCGGGTTTCATGTCCGGCGTATTGTGCACACGCTGCGTTCCGCACATTACGCGACCGAGTTGCAATTCGAAGACATGCGGGTGCCACATGCGAATGTATTGGGTGAGGTTAACAAGGGTTTTGCTATCGCAAATGACCGTTTGTCCAGGCAACGTATCCCTTATAGTGCCGGGTGCATTGGCGTCGCTATTAAAGCGCATGAAATGGCGTTGGAGTACTCAAAGATTCGCGAGACATTTGGTGCGACTTTATCCTCCCGTCAGTCGATTCAGTGGATGCTGGTCGATAATGAAATAGATATCCAGCAAGCCAAATGGGCGACGCTTGAGGCGGCAGACCTTGCAGACAGGGGCGAGCCTTTCAGGAAACAGGCAGCGATGGCGAAGCTGGTCTCTACAGAAGGTGCATCGAGAGTCGTGGACAGGTCGATGCAGATCCATGGGGGATATGGTGTTACGAAGGATTTTCCATTTGAACGCTGGTATCGAGAGATGAGAATCCGCAGGATTGGTGAGGGACCATCAGAAGTGCAACGCCACATTATCGCCCGGGATATTCTCGGAAGTTCACTAAGGTAGTTTTTTGTGATTGAAAGCCCCGGTATTTCTCCTTTACTTGCCCTTGCCGGCATCGGTTTACTCGCGGCAGTGGCTCAATGGGCAGCCTGGCGAGTCAGGTTGCCAGCCATTCTGTTCCTGTTGGTTTTTGGTATTCTCGCCGGTCCGGTGGCCGGGTTGGTCAACCCGGATGCCTTGTTCGGTGATTTGCTGTTTCCGATTATTTCCTTGTCCGTTGCCGTTATTCTTTTTGAAGGCGCACTTACGCTAAAGCTGTCAGAGTTGAAGGAAATCGGCACCACAGTAAGGAACCTGGTAACTATTGGTGCGCTGATAACCTGGGTGATTACCAGCGTGATTGCGCACCTGGCGATCGGCTTCGACTATGACATGGCATTTCTTTTTGGCGCTATGGTCGTGGTGACCGGGCCGACGGTTATTGTGCCGATGCTACGCACGGTGCGGCCTGTGAAGCGGGTTGCCGATATCCTGCGATGGGAGGGAATTATCATAGACCCCATTGGGGCTTTGTTGGCCGTACTCGCATTTGACTTTTATATGGCCTCCCAGAGCTCCGACGTTTTCATAGATATCCTGGCGCTATTTTTGAAGGTTATTGGTATCGGTGTTGGCGTAGGCATCGTCTTTGGGTTCGGACTGTCCCATATCCTGCGGAAGCATTGGTTGCCTGAATATCTGCGCAGCCCTTTTACTTTGTTGATGGTGTTCGTTGCCTTTGCGCTGTCCGAAACAATGCTTCACGAGTCCGGGCTGCTCGCTGTCACTATATTCGGCATGATCGTTGCGAACCAACGTGGAGTTGATGTCGACGACATACTGGACTTTAAAGAGAGCCTATCACTGCTTCTTATCAGTGGTTTGTTTATTGTCCTGGCGGCGCGAATAGACCTTGCCGGTTTTGTCGCTGTAGGTTGGGGCTCGATACTTGTGGTAGCGGGCATTATTTTGATCGCTAGACCTATTTCGGTATTTGTTTCATCGATCGGCAGCGATTTAAGCCTTAGCGAGAAAGTAATTGTCTCCTGGATAGGGCCGCGGGGGATTGTATGTGCCGCGGTAGCAGCGATTTTTGCCTTGAAATTAGAGCAGGAAGGTGCGCCTGGCGCGAATCTGCTAGTACCACTTGCCTTTCTGGTGATCATCAGCACCGTGGTGCTGCAAAGCCTTACGTCAAAACCGCTGGCAGGGTTTCTCGGTGTTCGTGACCCTGCACCTTCGGGATATCTGATTATTGGCGGCGGAAGGGTTGGCAGAATGATTGCCCAAACGTTGGCAGCAAATGGTGTGAGGGTAGTCATCGCTGATAGCGATTGGGATCACATTAGTCAGGCTCGTATGGACGGCATTGAAACCTATTTTGGGAATCCCATCTCAGACCATGCGGACCGATACCTTGACTTGTCAGGTATTGGAAACTTGATCAGTCTGTCCGGTCGCGCAAACTTTGATGTGCTGGCCTCAATGCATTACAGGCGAGAGTTTGGATCTGAGCATCTTTATGAACTGCCGACTTCTGCGGAAGGTCAACAACATGGAAAGCACCGCATCGGTAAGCGCCTGCGGGGTAAACACCTGTTTGGAGAGGACGTGACGCATAATCAGGTGTTAGGACACCTTCGTGACAATTGGGTGACCAAGGAAACAGGCTTAACGCTGGAATTTGGGTTGGAACAGTATTTGAGCAAATATGCCGATAAGGCATTGATCTTGTTTGCGATAGACCCATCTGATCGCTTGCGTCTGATAACAGATGCTGACGACTGGCAACCCGACGCGGGTTGGAAAGTCATCAGCCTGGTTGATGATAACGAGGTCGGATGAGTTCTGCTGATAAAACAAACGGCCCCCAGAGAAGGCCGTCGGGAATGCGGACCTTTATTGCGATTTTCCTGGCTCTGCATATCCCCCTATTCGTTTACCCGGTCCTTCGGTTGTGTAGTTGGCTGGATCTAAGTCCGCTGGTAACCGCATTACTGCTTATTCCGATCGCATCAAGCCAGATAGTCAGTCGCTGGCTGCTGCGAGACGTTAAACGGCCGCTTTCCAGGGGCCTGCGGCATGTCGCTGACTTTATACTCGGCCTGAGTCCAATTTTGTTGATGACGTTGTTGGTTTTCGAATTTGCGGTACTGCTGGGACTGGTTGGTGTTTGGTCTGCTGCGGTGATCGTACTCGGAATATCCATGACCATTGCATTGGCCGGTATCCTTTTTGCGCTGACAACCGTAGTTAAGAAAGTCACTTTTGAATCACGCCTGTTAACAGCTCCTTTGCGATTTGTGCAGATTACGGACGTACACATTGGTTCGCGCAGCGAAGCGTTTCTTGAACAAGTGATCCGCAAGGTGCATACATTGCAGCCTGAGTTCCTTTGTATTACTGGCGATTTTATTGATGCTCGCGGCGTAGTTGAAGAACAGTTAGCAGCGCTTCGTACTCTGGAGTGCCCAATTTATTTTACTATTGGTAACCATGAGCGATACGAGGACCTGGATGAGATTCTGGCGACGATGCGCGCGCTGGGTGTAAACACACTGCGTAGTGGTGCCATCCATCATCGAGAGGATGTTCAGGTTTTGGGTATTGATGATAGTGATGATGCGCGCCAGGTTGAACAAGAGCTTGTCAAAATGGAACTAGATAGACAGGCCTTCAATGTTTTACTGTACCATCGGCCTCAAGGCCTTGAAGCCGTCGAGGCTTCAGGCATTGATCTGATGATCAGCGGTCACACTCACGATGGCCAGATATTTCCATTCAACTTGGTCGTAAAACGTGTTTTTGATCGTGTTGCCGGAATGTATCAGCTCGGCGGTTCAAGATTGTATGTGTCCCAGGGTACAGGTACCTGGGGGCCCGTAATGCGGGTTGGAACAAGATCAGAAATCACCTTATTTGAAATCGAAGCAATAGCGAATCAATAAGGTAATGTTAAAATTAAAAGTTAGGGTGATAGGTTAAAAATGTCGTTAGAAGAATTTAGAGAAGAGACTCGAAACTGGCTCGAAGAAAATTGCCCGGAGTCCATACGAACGCCAATGCCAGCCAATGAAATGCCTGGTGGCGGTACCCGGATCAAGTACCGGAATCCGGAAACCAAAATCTGGATGGACCGGTGTGCAGCGCGAGGCTTTACTGCCCCAATCTGGCCTACCGAATACGGGGGCGCAGGCCTGTCTGCGGCGGAAAGTCAGGTTTTGCGACAGGAAATGTCTCGCATTAACGCCCGTCCGCCTCTTGTAGGCATGGGCCTGTCGATGATCGGGCCAGCATTGCTCGAATACGGGACCGATGAGCAGAAAGCTGAGCATTTGCCAAGTATCGCGGATGGCTCAATTTGGTGGTGTCAGGGCTATAGTGAGCCAAATTCCGGTTCCGACCTGGCGAGTCTTCAAACTCGTGCGGTCGTCGAGGGCGATGAGTTTGTGATCAATGGTCAGAAGGTATGGACCTCCGGTGCAGACAATGCCGATTGGATATTCTGTCTGGTCCGCACAGACACCAGTGCCCCCAAGCATAATGGCATTACATTCGTCCTGTTTACGATGGACCAGCCCGGCGTGACGGTGAAGCCTATTAAGTTGA
>JABGVY010000572.1 GCA_018645845.1 Gammaproteobacteria bacterium
GGCGCGCCTGGATGATCTTCTAAGGGACAGCAACCTATGATGTTCTGGTTGATTGCTATCCTGATGGGGCTCATCGCCAGTGCATTTATTCTCGCGCCGATGTTGCTTGGGCGATCCCGGACCTATAGGGATCAGCGAGCGGACATCAATCTGTCGCTTTACCGTGAAAGGATCAATGAGCTCTCCGTGACGGTGAATCCTGAAGAGGTCACTGCGCTCGAGCTGGAGGCTAAAAAGATGCTCCTGGCCGATACGGCGGATAACCCGCAGGCTTCACTGCGCCTTGTGGGTGACCGTAGGTACAGCCTTGCGGCGGCTTTGCTGGTGCCGGTTTTTGCCCTGGTGGTCTACGCGGACTTCGGGCTGGATCGGGGTGCTTTGCCGGATGTTGGGCTTGCGCAGGCAATGCTGGAAAGTGACCCCTCAGACCCGGCGGGGTATCGATACTTTATCCAACAGGTTGAACAGAGGGTTGAACAGCGACCTGACGAACCGGACCTGCTTTTTTTGCTGGCGCGCGGTTATGCAAACCTTGGCGATTATGGAAAGGCAGCCACCGCTTACAGCAAACTGCTTGAACTCTTTCCCAGCGACCCTGGCCTGCTGTCTCAATATGCAGAAACACTGTATGTGCTCGATGAAAGAAGATTTACCCCGCGGGTGGCGAATGCGGTAGACAACGCACTGCAGGCCAATCCGCATGACACGACAATGCTGGAGATACGTGGAATAGCGGCGGCCATCGAAGGCGATATACCGTTGGCATTAACCTGGTTAAACAGGGCATTACAAACGGGCATCACAGGCCGCCGGGAAGAATTGATTCGGTCCGCCATCGCGCGGCTTAACAATCAGGCCGGGCTGTCTGGGACAGAGGGGGCGACAGAAACAGCGGAGCTGACAGAGGCAAGCGCCAAGGTTGAAGCGAAGGTGCCAGGCCGTGTATTGACTGTGAAAGTGACTGCCGCAACGTCAGTAGACCTGCCGCCTGGTTCGGCTGTATTCGTCTATGCTCGGGCGGTTAATGGCCCTCCAGCGCCGCTGGCTGTGCAACGTGCAAGATTAGATCAGCTGCCGATGGTCATCAGGTTGGATGAATCTATGGCGATGATGCCGGGAATGGGGCTCGCGAACTTTGACCAGGTAGTGGTCATCGCCCGGGTATCGGCTTCCGGGCAAGTGACGCCTGCGGCGGGTGACTATGAAGCCAGGTCCAGCGCTTTGGATCTGACTGGCGAAATACCACCATTAGAGCTCAACATTACTGAGCGACTGTAGTGAGTCGTCCTGTCATTATAGCTCGTCAGGATGCTCAGATCGTTCTTGTCTTCGCTCTTTAATTGCCGGGTATATGAGGAGTGTAAAAAGTCCAAGGCCAATAAAAAGGCCAAGCCCAATGCCAAATGCGATCAGTGCCATAATTTCTTAGGTCAGTGTTGTCGTTGAACCAGTTTACCGTGATTTCTGTTGTCGAGAGTAGATATTAATTTACAATAGATTCAATAACTTGTAAGTTCTGCTCCGTCGAAATGTTGCTAGTCGGGATAGCTGTTTGAAGCGGCCCCACCTCTTGTTGTTGTCTTTGGTCTTTGCGTTGTTGCCACACCAGGCGCACAGCGATGGCTTTGCGGCTAAATTTGAGTCCGACTATGTTCTGCCACTGGTTAAGCAATCTCCTGGTGGCGCTCTGGTGATCGTTGAGAATGGCAAGGTTGTCCTGCAACAGGTCTACGGTGTTAGAAACGAGGGTGAGTCTGAGCGGGTTACAGCGGAAACGCTGTTTCGAATAGCGTCGTTATCTAAAACCTTTGCTTCCGCGGCTGCTTCGATCCTGATAAAGGAAACGCCACTCACCTGGCAGGCACCCCTGAAATCCAATCTGGCACATGTAAAGTTCAAAGAGCCGGGTTATGGCGAACAGATTAGCTTAAAGCACCTCATGTCCCAGTCGTCCGGATTGATGCCGCACGCTTACACAAACCTGATCGAAGAAAACATGTCCTACCGCAGGATAGTCGACAGGCTGGATAGAGTGGATTTTGTGTGTGCCCCTGGCAAATGTTACGGCTACCAGAACGTCGTGTTTAGTCTGATCGCTGACCTGGTGGAATCGGAAACTGAATTCGAATACACGGAGTTTGTTGATGCCAACCTGTTCAAGCCACTGGCGATGAGCCGTGCGTCTTTTGGTCACAAATCTTTCGTCAACGACCCAAATCATGCAAGACCACATGTTTGGACGGGCACCAGGTGGGCTTCGGTAAAACCGACATCGCACTACTATAAGGTGCCGCCGGCTGCGGGAGTAAATGCCAGTATCTCTGATATGCGTGAATGGTTGCTGGCGCAGTTAGGCAACAACCCTGAAGTCTTACCAGTGAATATGCTTGATGTAATGCACCATGGGGTTATCAGGACGTCAAGGCGTCAGGCTCATTATCCTTATCGAGCAGCGCTCGGTAATGTCTATTATGGGTTGGGCTGGAGAGTCTTTGATTATGATGGGGCAAGAGGTTTTGTGCACCATGGGGGGTATGTTAACGGCATGCGTAGTGCCATGGTATTCCATCGGCAAACCGGTACCGGCATGGTGCTGTTAACGAATTCAGAGGCACGGGGGATGAACGGTCTGGTTCTGGATTTTGCGGCTGCTCACGTTGCCCGGCTTACGCAGACCCCGCTACCTCTCGCCAAACGTTGAAACCTTCGCATGGGGTGAGGGTACAAAGCATCCTCCGGTCATTTTCCCTGAAGCTTCCCGTCGAATGATTTGCGGCAGGGCGAATAAATTCGGATTCACGCCATTGGGTCTGACCGCCAGGCCTGGAAACCGATGCGCTAGTTCGCTGACAATTTTTTCATCGGCGTGGTCCATGACCGTAACCTGGTCGGTGCCGGACACATCCAGTCTGGGATAGTGGACAGCTTCATCGATTGTCATGTCGTAATCCGAGACAAAGGCCGCTAGCTGAAAGACTGCAGGGAAAATCTTTCGTCCACCACAGGCGCCAATGGCGGTATGTGAGCCATCCTCGGTTTGCAGGATCACGGGACACATATTGCACAGCGGCCGGCGTCCGCCAAGAACCGAGTTGGGTCCACCTGGACGAGGATCAAACCACATCATGCCGTTGTTCATCAGGATGCCAGAACCGGGCAGCATGATGCGTGACCCAAAGGCAGACATAATGGTTTGGGTCAGGGATACAACGTTACCCTCTGAATCTGTTACGCACAGATGAGAGGTGTTTCCAGGAACCTTTGTGTCCGGGCCTTCTCCCAAATTTTCGAGGCGGTCTTCATAAGCGGAAAAGAGAGCGTCGGCGTAGCTAATGTAAGCCTCCGCGTCGGGGCGTTTGCCTGCAGGCGAGTAGATTCTCTCAAGTGTCTCTAGGGCGTGGATAATTGATGGTCCTGCCGTGAGTGCGCCCGGTGTGAAAATTTTGTTTCCCCTGTATGAGGTTGTTAGTGGTGACGCGATAGAGGCGCGATAGTCCTCAAGATCTCGCCGGGTGATTCTTGAGCCGATTGCCTTTAGATCGGTGGCGATAGATTGCGCGAGGGTTCCTGTATAGTAAGTTTCCGGTCCTTCCAGCTGCAGCGTTCGGTAAGTCTTGGCAAGATTGCCCAATTTCAGTCTGCCTAGAGACCCATCCATTTCTGCCACAGGCGGGAGCCCATCTGCCAGGTAGGTTTTTCGTGTTTCGCTGTAGGTGTTCAGGCCTCTTGCCCAGTTGTTGATTTTTTGGGCGCTGTACCAGTCGATGGGCAGGCCGAGATCCGCCTGCTCGCAGGCTGGTGCAATAACGTCCTTCCAGTCCCAGGTGCCAAATTCTGCCAGAGCCTTTGCTATACCTCTGATATAACCAGGAACAGCGACCGATAGTGGGCCATGAATATTGGTGTCGCCTATAACCCGTGGCCAGTTAAATGCGTCACTCGCATTTTCTCCTTCCCCCGCCAATGGGTAATCTTCTGTCTTCGCATTGAAGGGCGCGCGCATGCCGAACTCGATGACTTTGACTTCTTGTGAGGCGGCGAGATAGATCGTCATATAACCTCCGCCGCCAATTCCAGTCATCCAGGGTTCAACCGTGCCTAGTGCCAACCCTGCGGCAAGAGCAGCGTCTATAGCGTTGCCGCCCTGTCGGAGGACCTCTGCGCCGATGTCGGATGCGATGTAATGTTGCGTGGCAACAAGACCTTTGTCGGAACTTAACGCAGGTTTTCGAATCTGCCAGTTTTCGGTGATGACACTCATTTGAGCCTGTTTTGCTAAGCACACTTATCTTCCCAAGCTACTGTAATCGGGATGACATCACAACTCGGTCGTTGTATCTTGGTGCGCTTACATCCACTGATATATCTATCCAGAAAAGGAGACTCGGCATGAGCGCAGACGGAAGTTGGAATTGCACGATAAACTCACCCATGGGTGCGCAGCAGGCAACTATGACACTCAAGACAGATGGCAGTAGCTTGTCAGGGAAAATGGAAGGTGCCCAGGGCACGCAGGA
>JABGVY010000167.1 GCA_018645845.1 Gammaproteobacteria bacterium
ACTGACTCTTAGCGCCGCAGCGGGAGTCAATTGAAGCCCAGCGCCCTCTGAGAATCGAACAACGACCAGTGATCATCGGTGAAAACGAGAGTGACAAACTGGCGGAGAGTAGGCGACCTTTGGCATCTATATAGTGGCGAACGTCGCGTTTGCGTAACTGCTTCCGGATGACTTATGTGCCCTGGAACCATCTAGAGGGTTATTCCAAATAGTTCGCCCTAATGCTGGTGAAGGATTCGTCACTGATGCCGATACTCTGAAGATACTCAAGAGGGCCGCCCCAGCGTTCTTCGATGCCGTCCAGAAAATCGCCAATAGCATCTTCCGGGACACCTGCGGCATGCATCATGTCCTCGCGGCTCATGCCTTCTGGTAAACCAATATGCTCCTCTATGAAGTTGACCTGTCTTTCGACATCGCGATTGGTGAGTTGGTAGTCGGCTTCGATCCAATCCCGCTCGACACCGAGTACAGATAAGAGGAATGCAGTCGATACGCCGGTTCGGTCTTTACCGGCGGTGCAGTGAAGTACCAGGGGTCCGGTTGATGCGTTTGAAAAAAGTTCAAACAACCTGACCCATGCGTCCGGGCCGAATTCCAGGTAGCCGAGATACCGTTTGCCGGAGATGCTCGTGTCGCCGACAAGGCGACTCAGCGTGTCAGTGCCGCCGTCTGGTATCACCGGGATGTTGTGGTGTGCCGCGCCCATGCTCGACAGTGGCCCTTTTCCCTGTTCGCGAATTTCGTCGGGCTTACGCAGGTCGATTTGCGTGCGGATGTTGAGTTTTCTCAGTTCTCCTAGATCGGCTTTGGTCATCCGGTCCTGCCGGCCGGCGCGATAATATCGGCCCCAGCGGACTTTTTTACCACTGGTCGAGGGATAGCCACCGATGTCCCGAAAGTTAAAGCTAGCCTCGAAGGCATGATGGCGGTCGGAAAGATTGATTAACATGTCATTAAATGTCTTCAGAGATGTTGTCCACAATACCATTCGCGCCGAAAAACACCACGCACTGATTAAGTATTAGGTGAGCCTTGCATAGTAACTATTGTTCTGCGGGCTATCTCATCCAACTTACGCTCGCGAAATCAGTCCTCTGCAGATTGAGCGGCCCTTGCCACCATGGCGCGGGGATCGTATTGCCAGTCTCCGTCATATCGCGGCGCGTAAGTTTCATAGGCTTTCATCATTTCGTCGTAACGCTGCTTGATCCAAACCACGTTATAAGGATGTGAGACGACATAATATTCGCCGGCAAGGATCTGCGGCCAGGCGATCGAGATATATTCTTCGACGTCCATGGGTATGTCGCCAGCTGCCTCCGTCATTTCTGATTGCACGAAGCCAGGGCAGATGAAAGAAACGTCAATGAAATCTGGCACTTCTTCACGCAGAGCGTCAGTCATAGAATGAAGGCCATGCTTGGCGCTCTCATAGGCGAACATACCCGGCACTATATTGAAGAACGCATTTTCCGAGCCAATGTTGTAAATCGCGGCAGGTGTTCCCCGTGTAATGAAACGCTTGCCGAAAACCGAGGCACCGTTCCACACCCCCATGTAGTTCACGTTCATGATTTGAAGCACTTGGTTCCTGTCGGCGTCAATGACCGTGGACGGGGGAATAAGTACCCCGGCATTGTTCATGATGACATCTGCCCCGCCGAATTGTTCTTCCGCAAAGTCCGCGAGCGCCTCGACCTGCGCATAGTCACTGACATCGCAGGTGAAGCCGGCAGCTTCCACGTCCAGCTTTTCCAGGCTGCCGACGGCGGTGTCGAGTTTATCCTGTCGACGACCGGCAATAACGATTTTGGCACCCCCGGCACCGAAACGTTTGGCAAAGGAAAACCCAATGCCGGTTGCCCCCCCGGTAATAACGACTACTTTATTGTTGAAGTCCTTCAAGACATGCTTCTCCGGTGTGTGCATTTGAAATGCCTAGAGGAAACAGCCTGGCGCGAACAGAAAGAATATGCCCGTTCTCATAGAGCCGAATCGACATTGCACTGAACCAACATTTTACTATAGTTACAGCTATTTTTTAGCAGTATCTGCTTCCAAGCCCCTGACACCGGTATGGCAGCATAAGCAAGGATGCTCGACATTGGGGCCCGCAAGTTCGGCATTAATATGCTCGAAGCGGCGGCTTGTTTGAAGGTGGTTACAAATCTGCTCTGTTACAGGGGAAAAACATCTTTTGGTTCGTCTCGGGTCCATTGAGTTTAGTCTCATACGTGCGGACATAGTGAGAGATCCAGAAGGCACTAGATGGCCGAGCTAAGACGCATATCGGTTTTGTCAAAAGGTAAATCTATGTGCGCCATATTTAATTGATGGGTCATTGTCTGATGACTCTGCGGAACGGCTAAGATTCTTGAGAGAGTTTTTTGGCATCTCACGGGTCACGAATCCCCGTGCCACTATTAGACATAGCGTAAATAAAGGCCCAACTCTGGGTACCAAAATCTTCCTCGCCCAGTGCGTGTCACTGACGAGCGGCACTGCCTGAATTCTCCGGGAAATTGGATCGATACTTTACCCTCACCCTAAAAAGTACAAGGCCACTGTTTTATTGGTTGAATCTTCGTTAGGCTAGCGGTTCTCGAAACGGGGGATGAAAATGACTTCTCAACATCAAGTTGATTACGACGTAATAGCAGTAGGCGCCGGTTTTGCCGGACTGGGTTTGATTCACCATATGCGGGAAGCCGGGTTATCGATCCACGTATTCGACAAGGCTTCCGATATTGGTGGCACATGGGCCTGGAACCACTATCCTGGCGCCGCCAGCGACAGCGAGTGTTACTACTACTGCCTGACATTCTCCAAGGAAATCCTGCAGGAGTGGAAGTGGTCGGTGCGCTATCCAGGTTGGGAAGAAAATCTTAGGTACATGCATTTCGTCGCAGATAAATGCGATATGTGGCCGCATCTTCAATTGAATACTGAAATCGTCAGCGCGGACTTTCAGGAGAGCAGAGGATTGTGGCTGGTTAAAACCGGGGCCGGCGAGGAGTACACCTGCAAGTACTTTATTAGTGCCATGGGTATGATCTCTGAACCGGTAATACCAAAATTCAAGGGTATGGAAAACTTCAAGGGCGATTGTTTCCATTCCGCCCGCTGGCCGGAAGGGTTGGATCACGCGGGAAAACGGGTTGGCATTATTGGCGCGGGCGCAACGACTGTGCAGATGTTGCCTGTGGCCGCTGAAACAGCGGAAAGCGTTACAGTTTTCCAGCGTACGGCAAATTTTGTGATGCCCGCCGTGCAGAAACCAATGACACCGGAATGGGAAAAAGAAATTAAAGAGAACTACGACGACATCATTGCCAAGTGTCGCAATCATGTTTTTGGTATGGCTTTCGATAGTCCTGTTGGACGGACTATAGCCGACACACCGCCAGAGGAAGTGCAGAAAATTTTGGAAGAGCACTGGCCTCGGGGTAGCTTTCGCTTTGTGTTTGAGACTTTTGATGACTTGCTGGGAGATCCGGAGTCCAATAAGGTCGCGGGTGATTTCGTCATCAACAAAATGAAAGAGAGAGTCAAGGATCCGGAAATAGCAGAAATGCTCACACCGAAAGGTTACCCGTTCTTCGCTAAACGACCACCGCTTGATCACAATTACTTCGAGGCTTACAACCGCGACAACGTCAAGTTGGTGGACATCAATGATCGGGAGCCGATTGTCGAGTTTACAGAAACCGGAATTCGTACCACAGAGAATGAATACGAGTTCGACATTGTCGTCCTGGCAACCGGCTTTCAGGCGTATACAGGCGCGCAGGAAGCGCTGCCAATTCGCGGGCGAAACGGCCTGTTGCTTCGGGACAAATGGGATAAGGTGTCTAGCTCCATTCTGGGCGTGTTCGTTGCCGAGTTCCCGAACCTATTCATGATCACAGGCCCGCAGGCGCCTTTTGCTAATCTGCCGACCTCTATTGAGCAGAACATTACATATATCGTTGATTGTATTAAGAAGATGGAAAGCGAGGGATATGATCTCTGCGAACCACAGCAAAAGGCGGAAGATGATTGGGTGCAGCACGTTGCCGAAATTCACGAGCAAACACTGATGGCTCAGGGTGATAAGGTACATTCCTGGATGATGGGCGCAAACATAGAGGATAGAGCCCCAAGGGTGCTTATCTACTTTGGAGGCGCAAACGTCTACTACGATCTGATGCGCTCTTCGGTAGATTCGGGTTTCCCGGAAGTGCAGTTTGAAAAGCTAGGGAAGCTCTGATTTATAGAGCATTTTTGTCAGGACAAGCGATGCGGCGTTCCGACAGGGGCGCACGTGTTTAGG
>JABGVY010000148.1 GCA_018645845.1 Gammaproteobacteria bacterium
ATTTCAAATGGAGGAACCTTCGGGTCGCTGCTTTCAACGCCGATTCTGAATCCACCGCAGACGGGTGTCCTGGGGATGCACAAAATCCAGGAGCGTCCTGTTGCTATAAACGGCGAGATAGTGATTCGCCCGATGATGTATGTGGCTTTGTCCTATGATCACCGCTTAATCGATGGGCAGGAAGCGGTCAGATTCCTGGTGACGCTTAAAGATTTTCTGGAAGAACCCGCAAGGATCCTGCTTGATCTCTAAACCCACAGCTATTGCAAGGATAAACGGGCTATGTCGTTGAACTTTGATGTCATTGTTATTGGCGCAGGACCTGCGGGTTACCATGCGGCAATACGGGCTGCCCAGCTTGGGCTAAACACAGCCATTGTCGAGAAGTGGATTAATAAGGAGAATGCTCCGGCCTATGGAGGTACCTGCCTGAATGTTGGCTGTATTCCATCCAAGGCGTTGCTTGAGGCTTCCCACAAATTTGTTGATACCCGTGATCACCTGGGTGATATCGGCATCAAGGTTAAAGGCGTTACGGCTGACATACCGACTGTGATTGCGAAGAAAGATGAAGTTGTCGGCAACCTGACGAAGGGCGTCGAGGGGCTGCTCAAGAGTAATGGTGTCACCACATTTGAAGGTATGGCCGTGCTGCATGCAGGGCGAAGAGTGGCATTCACGGCCCATGATGGAAAGACGGAGGAACTGGTTGCAGAGCACGTGATTATTGCGACCGGTTCGGTACCTATTAGTATTCCACCTTGTCCGCTCATCGATGAACTGATCGTTGATTCAACGGGAGCGCTGGATTTTGCAGACGTGCCCAAACGTCTGGGTGTGATTGGCGCAGGCGTCATTGGCCTTGAGTTGGGTAGTGTCTGGAGTAGGTTCGGTGCAGCGGTTGTGGTTCTTGAAGCGCTCGAAGGTTTCCTGCCAGCAGCCGATAAGCAGGTTGCTAAAGAGGCAGCTAAACAATTTAAGAAGCAGGGCATGGATATTCGGCTCGGCACCCGGGTGACAGGCTCTGAGGTGAAAGGTAAAAAGGTCACGGTGACCTATACCGATGCAGAAGGTGACAAAAAGGAAGTCTTTGACAAAGTGATTGTTGCGGTCGGGCGACGCCCTTATACAGAAGGGCTATTGGCCCCTGGTTCCGGGGTCTCGTTGGATGATAGAGGGTTCATTCCGGTCAGTGATGTTTGTGTGACTGAGGTGCCGGGCGTGTATGCTGTGGGCGACGTAGTCCGTGGTCCGATGCTTGCTCACAAAGGTATGGAAGAGGGCATTATGGTCGCGGAGAGAATTGCCGGGCAGAAAAACCTGGTGAACTACGACCTGGTTCCTTCTGTTGTTTATACACACCCCGAAATCGCATGGGTCGGAAAAACTGAACAGGAGCTTAAAGCCGCCGGCGTAAACTACCAGGTGGGGAGCTTCCCAATGGCTGCCAGCGGCAGGGCGATGGCGAATAACGATACAACCGGCTTGGTTAAAGTTATCGCAGATGCTGCTACTGACAGGATTCTTGGGGTGCATATCATCAGTGCGCATGCGTCGGAAATGATTGCTGAGGCTGTGATCGCCATGGAATTCGGTGCCAGTGCAGAAGACCTCGGACTCACTATGTTTGCGCACCCCACGCTGTCTGAAGGATTACATGAGGCCGCTCTTGCGGTATCGGGCCACGCGATTCATATCGCTAAGCGAAAACGAAAAAAATAGATTTTAATTGATCAACTCCCACACTTTTTTAAATTAAACAGGATCAGATTGTATGAACCTTCATGAATACCAGGCCAAGCAGCTATTCGCTGAATATGGATTGCCTGTCTCTCAGGGTGTCGCTGTAGACACCGCCGAAGAAGCTGTTGCGGCAGCGAAAGAAATAGGGGGTGACAAATGGGTGATCAAAGCCCAGGTCCATGCCGGCGGCCGAGGGAAAGCCGGAGGCGTGAAACTGGTCAGCTCGGACGACGAGATTCGCGAGTTTGCGGATCGTTTTGTCGGCACCAACCTGGTGACATTTCAGACGGATGAGAAAGGTCAACCGGTAAGTAAGATATACGTTGAAACTTGCACTGATATCGAGCGTGAGTTGTACCTGGGCGCGGTAATTGACCGTTCGACGCAGCGCGTAACATTCATGGCTTCGACCGAAGGCGGTGTGGAGATAGAAAAAGTTGCGGAAGAAACACCTGAAAAAATTCTACGGGCAACAATCGATCCAATGACAGGTGCCAGCTCTTATCAGGGCCGGGATATTGCTTTCCAGCTCGGCCTAAAGGGCAAGCAGGTGAATCAGTTCGCCAATGTGTTTATGAGGCTTGCCAGGTTGTTTGACGAACGCGACATTGCTCTGATTGAAATTAATCCGCTGGTTGTCACTACCGATGGCGACATTCACTGTTTGGATGCAAAACTGTCAATAGACAGTAACGCGCTTTATCGACAAAAACACATCGGTGAAATGCGAGACCATTCCCAGGAAGACGAACGGGAAAACCAGGCATCAGAGTTCAACCTCAACTATGTCGCTCTTGAAGGTAACATCGGTTGCATGGTCAATGGCGCAGGTTTGGCCATGGGAACAATGGATCTAGTGAAACTTCATGGCGGGCAACCTGCTAATTTTCTGGATGTTGGTGGTGGCGCTAACAAGGAAGCTGTTAGTGAAGCCTTTAAAATTATTCTTTCCGACGAAGGTGTGAAAGCGGTTCTGATCAATATCTTTGGTGGAATCGTGCGGTGCGATATCATCGCGGAGGGGATCATTGGCGCGGTCAAGGATGTGGGTGTCAGCGTTCCAGTGGTCGTCCGGTTTGAAGGAAATAATGCGGCGCTGGGCGTAAAGACCCTCGCTGAAAGTGATGTAGATATTATTGCAGCAACGAGTCTTACTGACGCAGTTGAACAAGTAGTAAAAGCGGCAGGAGGTGAGTAATGAGTATTTTAATTGATCAATCCACGAAGGTTATTTGTCAGGGCTTTACCGGGTCCCAGGGAACGCTTCATTCTGAGCAGTCCATAGCGTATGGCACGAAGATGGTGGGCGGTATTACACCGGGTAAGGGTGGCCAGGAACATCTTGGACTGCCGGTATTCGATACGGTGCGGGAAGCTGTTGAGACAACCGGTGCGGAAGCCTCTGTTATTTATGTGCCAGCACCTTTTGCCAAAGATGGCATGCTCGAGGCGGCTGCTGCTGGAATTAAGCTTATCGTATGTATTACGGAAGGTGTCCCTACGCTTGATATGCTTGTCGTCAAGGCTAGTTTGGATGCACAGGGTGTGCGTCTGATTGGGCCAAACTGCCCTGGAGTCATCACGCCGGGTGAGTGCAAGATAGGCATTATGCCTGGCGACATCCACCTTCCGGGAAAAGTCGGTATTGTTTCTCGTTCGGGGACACTGACCTATGAAGCCGTTAAGCAGACGACCGATCTTGGGTTTGGGCAAAGCAGTTGTGTTGGAATTGGTGGTGATCCCATTCCGGGAAGTAACTTCATCGATATTCTTGGTATGTTTGAAGATGACCCGCAGACTGAAGCGATTGTCATGGTAGGCGAGATCGGAGGAACGGCAGAAGAAGAAGCCGCCGAGTTCATCCAATCAAATATATCCAAACCAGTAGTTGGCTATATCGCAGGTGTTACGGCGCCTCCAGGTAAGCGTATGGGGCATGCAGGTGCAATTATCGCTGGAGGTAAGGGAACCGCAGAAGAAAAATTTGCATCTCTTCAGGCAGCTGGCGTTAGTACCGTGGAGAGCCTTGCTGATATCGGTAAGACACTACAAGAACTCACCGGTTGGTAAATTTCGGTTCGGCAATCAAAAGGCGACCGGTGGTCGCCTTTTTTATAGTGAACAAACTATGCTACCCATGAAAACAAGGCTGACGCTACTTCTCTGTTTTGTGCTCGCTTCAGGATGTTCTGTCCAGCATGACAGCATGAACGCCATCTTGTGGATCCAGACTTCTGCTGAGTACCAGAGCAATTCAGAGATGGTCTTTAATGTCGCTGAGTCCAGATTGACCCTACTCCGGGATAAGCAGGATGTGACCGCCGATATCGACCAGGCGAAGTCTTTTGGCTGTAATGTTGGTACTTCATGTCCGGGCCTGGCGGCTGCGGGGCTGATACCCGCCGTTGTGCTTGATGTCGATGAAACTGTTCTTGATAACAGTGTCTTCGGGGCGCGATTGATAGAGAATGGCGAGCAGTGGAAGCCAGGCGCCTGGGACGACTGGGTCTCCGAGAAGTCGGCAACTCCTGTTCCCGGTGCTCTAGCATTCATTGAGCGAGCCAGGGACGAAGGGGTCGCGGTGATATATGTGACCAATCGTCGTTGTTCTGTGCGTGAACGCATAAGTGAGGGCTCTTCTAACCAATCATGTCCGCAAAAGTTAGATACGCTTGAGAACCTTGTTACGGCAGGATATCCACCACTGGCATCTGCTGACATGCTGATCCTCCAGGGCGAGCAACCGGAGTGGGATAGCTCTGAAAAGCAGCTCAGGCGGCAACATATCGCCAAGCGTTATCGAATAATGATGTTGATAGGCGATGATCTGGGCGATCTAGCGTCTAATATCAAAAAAACTAGTGTTGAAGAACGAGCCAGGTTTGTTTCGAATCACCAATCGCTGCTCGGGAGGTACTGGTTTCAGTTGACTAATCCTGCTTATGGAAGCTGGCGGGGCGCGCTCAGCGGCAAACCAGCCCAGGATTACCTCCGGCTGAATTAGCTCGGACAGGGCGGCGATCGCCGGTTCGAGAAGTCTATCCACTTTATTAGTGCATTTGCCCCTTGAAAAAATGCCCTGCCGACCCCACTTTCGATGGTAGCCCCAAATAACTTAGACCAGAAAAACAAGGCACCGAAATGACCACTGCGCAAAAAGAAACTCTGGGTTTTCAGTCCGAAGCGAAACAGCTATTGCACCTGATGATCCATTCTCTGTACAGCAACAAGGAAATATTCCTGCGGGAGCTTGTCTCCAATGCCAATGATGCTATAGATAAGTTCAGGTTCGAGTCTTTGTCTAATAGCGAGCTGGCCTCGGTAACTGAAGAATTACGTATTCGTATTGATGTGGATGAAGATGCTAAAACCGTGACTATAACGGATAACGGCATTGGTATGACCCGCGACGAGGCAATCTCGCACCTGGGTACGATTGCGAAGTCCGGCACTGCCCAATTTCTGGATTCGCTTACAGGAGACCAGAAACAGGATTCGCAGCTTATCGGCCAGTTTGGTGTTGGGTTTTACTCTACATTTATCGTTGCAGACAAAGTCGTAGTCGAGTCGCGATCTGCGAAAGTAACGAAGGACGAAGCCGTACGCTGGACCTCCGAAGGTGAGGCTGAATTTGAAGTTGAGACCATTGCGCGTGAAGAAGCGGGTACTTCAGTGATACTGCACCTGAAGCCGGACGAAGTTGAGTTTGCTGATGGCTGGCGAATTAGAAACATCGTCAAGAAGTATGCGGATCATGTTTCCGTTCCGGTTGTCATGAAGCAAATGGCAACAGAGGAAGACAAAGAGCCGGAAGACGAAGTTGTCAACTCTGCGAAGGCCCTCTGGACCCGGTCCCGCTCTGAGGTTTCAGAAGACGAGTACAAAGAGTTTTATAAATTGGTTTCACACGATTTCCAAGATCCCCTGAAGTGGAGTCACAACAGGGTAGAGGGGAAGTTGGACTACACCAGTCTGTTATATATCCCTTCCAAGGCTTCCTTCGACCTCTATCAGCGCGAATCTCCTCGAGGTGTGAAGCTATATGTGCAGCGAGTTTTCATCATGGATGATGCCGAGCAGTTTTTGCCGCTGTACCTCAGGTTCATTCGGGGCATAGTAGATTCTAACGATCTTTCTCTGAACGTGTCCCGGGAAATTCTCCAAAAAGACCCTGCCATTGACTCAATGCGCAGTGCACTCACAAAACGTTCGCTCGACATGATTGAAAAACTAGCGGACGACGAAGAAACGTATCAGGTCTTCTGGGATGAGTTCGGCCAGGTGTTAAAAGAAGGGCCCGCAGAGGACTTTGGTAACCGCGAGAAAATTGCCGGGCTGCTAAGGTTTGCAACCACAGAATCGACCAGCGCAACCCAGAACCAGTCGCTAAAATCCTACATCGAGCGAATGAAGCCTGAGCAGGACAAGATCTATTATGTGGCGGCAGAGAATTATCACATGGCTGCCAATAGTCCACATCTCGAGATTTTCAGGAAGAAAGGTTTGGAAGTTATCCTGTTACACGATCGGATCGATGAATGGCTGGTGAGTCATTTGGCGGAGTTCGACGGAAAACAATTCCAGGACGTAGCTAAAGGTGAACTTGATCTGGGTGATCTGCAAGACACCGAGGAAAAACAACAGCAGGAAGAAACTGAAGAAGAGTTCAAGGGGCTGGTTGAAAAGATCTCTAAGCTTCTCGAAGAGGATGTCGAAGAAGTTCGTATGACGCATCGCCTTACCGAGTCCCCTTCTTGTCTTGTAGTCAGTGAAGATGACATGGGAATGCAGATGCGGCGGGTATTGGAATCAGCAGGACAAGCTGTTCCCGAGAACAAGCGCATTTTTGAGCTGAACCCTGATCATCCTCTGGTCCAAAAGTTGAATGACGAATCTGACAGTGATCGTTTCAATGATCTTGCAAGAGTATTGTATGACCAGGCTCAATTGGCGGAGGGGAGTCAACTAAATGAACCAGCCACCTATGTGGCCAGGCTGAACAAGCTTTTACTGGAACTTTCGAAATAGACTCAACGCTATTTGTGGTGCGGTTGGTAGGCGCTGCCGGTTTTTTGCTCCTGCTGACTGTCGCGCAAGTTGCCGATCACCGATTCAAGGGCACGGCTGAACAGTAGCCCGTCACTGATGATAGAAACTGTTCCGTCGTGTAGTTCGCCCGCAAGTCCCATCTTTGTTTTTTCGACGACCTTCACGCCCTGGCGGTTTACGAAAATGAATTTGTCAATCGCGCTGATCTTTGCTGCTAGCTTACAGCGAGTGTTGTGGTTGTTTTCTCCGGCGAACTCGACCCACATACCGATACTCAGGTTGTCTACTCGAGCCACGGCAGGATGATTTGCTGCAAATTCTCTTGTCGCCTGTATCGCTTTTTCAGGCTCTCTATTTTCTGAAACTGATTTTGATTTAGCCTCACCATCGATGACTTGTCCGGCAGGTGTCTTTCCTGGCGCACGTCGGTCGGGCCTCGCAGCTGTTTTCTGCACTTCCTCTCTACCTTCTTTTGCCTCTAGGGCCTCAGCTTTCAGAAAGGTTTCTGTTTGTACCGCCTGAAGTTGTGTCATCAGCTCGTGGGATTCTTCGTTGCCAACGCTGGCTATTCTGAATGCTTTGCGAAGATTGTTCAGTAGGCGTGGGTTAATGGTTTCGAGCCGATCACGATCACCGTCTTCCTTGTGGTGCTGCACACTCCAGAGTAGGACGTCGATGGTATTGATGGCCTGTTTCCAGGCGTTGCTGCCGGGACCTTCTTTGAGAACCAGCATGACCATGAACTTCTTGAAGGGGCCTTTAAGCATTTCTTCTACGAAAGTGTTGATTTCCCGGCCAAGAACACGTTCCTCAATTTTTTCAGAGACGAGCTGGTGAATGTCATCCAGGCGATAGTTTCGTTCTGAGGCTTTAAGTATTCGTTGGCCGAGTTGTTGGGTTTTGGTACTTTCCTGCGCCCGGAACCCACGGAAATCTTCGATTAACGCTTCGAAGAACTGGTTGTCGTGTTTAAAGTCACCGAGAATTAATTCAACAAGCGCTTGAATCTTTTGGTAAAGAGGATCTCTAGTCAGGGGTTCAACTTCCGTCCAGCCGACACCGGCCGAGGCGAACTCATTGAGGATAGCCCTGGCAGGATGATTTTCGTTGTTAAAAAACCCAACGTCAGCCAGTGCGACTTTGATGATTGTTATCTGGGTGCGACCGATAAGTTCTTTGATAGGAACGGGAACAGATGGGTCCTGCCATATCGCCTTATAAAGTAGGGTAACCAGGTTGATAATGTCTGAAGAATGGCGATCTACAGCGATGACCATATTGCCTTCTTTCTGCGACGCCTGGTGTATTTCATCCAGTGATTGCCAGATATCCAATCGTTCAACTTCTTCCATGGTCGAAGCAGCGGTTGAAGGTTTGTCGGCAAGCTTTTCCTGGATACTGGAAAGAATTTCCATGAGCTTAGTCTGGTCGACCATTTGCAACGTTTGTTCTTCCCGTAGCTGGAATCGTTGCGTCGCGGCAACAGCGGGTTGCCCAGGCTCCATCGATCGCGCAGTTGGTTCAGGAGCCGTGCCAGTCGGTGTAATAAATTCGCCGGTCGGTGGTGCGGCAGTCATTTTAGTCAAGCTACCGGTGTCGGGAACCGCAGCAATGCGATCAGGGGCATCATTGTCGGTTGGTTGCGAAGGCTCAGCTGAATGCAGGAGGTGCTGCATAACGGAGAATAGCTGAGGTTGCTCGTCACCATTTTTTAAGGATTTTTTGTCAATTGCGCCAAGACTATCCGCGTCAGTTGTCCTTGGGCTATACCTTGACGTAGATAGGTTCTTGTCCGCAGCTTCCATTTCCATATCGGCGAGTACATTGGATTCAACTAATAGCGTATTGGCCTCTTTGATCACTTCGTCCAGCTTCTTCAGAATGCTATTATTGAAGCCCCGGTAAACAGTCATGCGGTTCTTTGGGTCCAGTTCCAGAGGTCGCAACGCTTCCAGAAAGGCGGTCGCGAGTTGATTGGGATCGAGCGGATTAGTGGATTCGTCCAGGCGTTTTTGGGGAAATAAGGAGCTGAGACGGGTATTGAAGCCGATGTAAACTGCCAGGTGTTCGTTTCTGGCGGCATTGACCATACCCTCTAGTGCGACGATGAGGTCCAGCTCTTCTTCCTGAATCAAAGATAGCGTTTCAAAGTTGAATATGGTTTGCTCTTTGGTGACCTCCCGACCCATGAGTTCGTTAAAATTGTTCTCCAGGTTCGTGATGAACCGCATTAAAATTTCATTGGATTGCTGGGAAAGAGCGTTGAAATCTTCGATAGGGTGAATGATCTGCCGCCCTGCATCGTCAAGCACTTGTTGCGCCATTTGGTTCAGTCGGTGTACTGCCGCCTTCTGAATTTTGTCTACAGTATCGGACACAAGGGCAAGTTCTGACTCATTCGGAAGGGCGATCAAGATACCTTGAATGTCAATAAAAGTATAGAAATTGTATGATTTAGGGTGGGAATGCAGGGCCATAAAACCCTTAATGATTAATAGCTTAGGCCTAATATTTGGTTCATATTCTGAATATTGTGGTGATGGTGGAGATTAAATGAAATTACTGTTAATGCGCCACGGGGAAGCGGAACCTAATGCGCAAACTGATGCAGAAAGGCCATTGACGCTGTACGGGCAGACGCAGGTTTCAGAGGTTGCTCGTCGTTTGTCGGAGATGGACTTGCAGGTGGAAGAATCGATGGTTAGCCCGTATTTGCGGGCCCGCCAGACCGCCGCCATCATGTCCAGTGCGATGTCGGGATCATGGCCCGAGCAGGTCAGCGATGCGATTACGCCAGATCAATCGGCTGAAAAAGCGGCGTTGGCGATTGCGAAGTGCTTTGATAATGTCGGTACCGGTCTTGTCGTTATGCATCAACCCATCATCAGTCGTCTTGTATACTATCTTACAGGGCAGGACCAAACGATGGGGACTGCTAACCTGGCTATCATCGAAGCCCCACAAATTGCTCTTGGATGTTGTGAATTGGAATGCGTTATCTAGCTTTTGTACTGTTAATTTCTGTTGCTCTGGTAGCACAGGCTGAACCTGCTTTACCGGTGGAGCCGGTTGGTTTATTCCCCTCTTCGGAACTAGTAGAACAGGAGGTGACCCAGTCGACTAGTCATCTGCTTGTTCTGGGAGCACTAAAAAAAGTCAACCACGAACTGCAGCCCGAGAAACTCATGCTGGTACCGGGCAGGAAAGAGGCGTCAACCTGGTATCTGCCTGAAGCGCGGAGGACAAAACAGGTCGCAGAACATTTTAAATCCGAGCTTGTCGAGTCTGCGAACATTCTCTTCGAATGTCAGGGTCGCGCCTGTGGCAGCAGCAGTTACTGGGCGAACAAGCTATTTGAGCGAGCGATACTCTACGGACCTGAGCAGTACCAGTACTACCTGATTGGCCAGCGACCCACTCTCCAGCATTCTCCTTCCCAACAGAAGCCAGAGGGCGATTACATTGTTATTTATATCGGTCAAAGGGCAACTCGAAAAATTTATGTCCATATCGAATACATTTCTCGAGTTACCCCCAAAGCTTTGACATCTCTTAATTAACGCGATCCCAATTAACACGGGCTACCCCAGTCTATTCAGCAATCTCTGGACTGTTGGTCTAATGAAATCTAGGTTACTGCAGGCATTCATAGCCGAGTCGATATCCTCTGTTGTGAGGGTGTGAGCGATGTTGTGTGGTAGAGGATGCAGGCTATGCTTCATACTCTGAGCCCGGTCTCGATATTGTTTTTTTCGAGTTTGCGTCGCCGCTTGTTCGAAGGTTTTGGCCATCGAATGTGAGGTAAAATGGGGGAGATTAGCGCAGGTTCTGTGCCGAAGATTCATGATCTACATTCTTTTTCCTAAGTTGCTTTATAGGATGGCCTGGACCCTGTATGTTTACGCCTCACTTTTCGTTGGCGAGGTAGTAGGTGGTCGATAACATGTCCAAGAGGGGGTTTGATCCCCTGACATATCGATTTGAAGATCAGTTGCCAGATCGTGGTGCTGTGACGGAGGTTGCAGATGGTGTGCTCTGGGCTCGAATGCCTATGTGGGGTCGCCTCAATCACATTAATGTATGGCTGGTGCGCGATTATGACGGCTGGACCATCGTGGACACTGGTCTTAATCGAGATGATGTGCACGAATGTTGGCGGTCTATATTGGACAATCATCTTGACGGTAAGCCGATAAAGCGCGTCATCGCGACTCACCTGCACTCCGATCATACGGGTAACGCAGGTTGGATCTGTCGCGAAAATGAAGTGGAACTCTGGATGTCTCGCAGCGACTTTTACATGTGTAAGGTCATGGCGGCAGATGGTCCTTCGGATGTGCCTGAAGACGCAATCAAGTTTTATCGACGTGCTGGTTTTGATGAAGCTCGCCTGAACCGCTATCGGGAGAGATTCGGTCAGTTCGGCGCTAATATCTCAGAGCTACCTGCTGGTTACAGAAGAATTCAGGATGGCCAGTACATCGATATTGGTGGACGAGAATGGCGGGCGGTTATTGGACATGGTCATGCTCCTGAGCATGTGTGCCTTTACTGTCCGGAGTTGAAGATAATTATTGGGGGTGACCAGATACTTCCAAAGATCACTCCCAATGTCAGTGTGAATCCATCAGAGCCCAACGCGAATCCTCTCCGGGATTTCCTGAACTCTTGTGCGAGGTTCAGGGAGACGCTGCCGCCTGATTTACTGGTGCTACCGGCCCATGAGAGTCTTTACGAAGGCGTGCATGAGCGACTGACGGAGCTGATCGACTGGCACGAGGTTGCACTGGAGAAGTTGTATGATTTGTGCGCTGAGCCCAAGCGGGCGGTCGACGTTTTCCCTGCGCTATTTAAAAGCAAGATCACCGACACGAGCTATTTTCCAGCGACCGGTGAGTCGATCGCGCACCTTCACTGTGCCCAGGAGCGACGTGTACTGGTGGTGGATGAAGATGATAACGGCGTTGCCTGGGGGCGACAGGCCTAATGCTATACGGGTGCTTTACGAGGAAGTTTTTCAGTGGCTCCTTCTGGCAGTGAAGCGTATAAACGGTCTGTAAGCTCGGCTCGATGAGACGCATAACCCGGGTCGCTCCAAAGGTTTCTTAACTGGTCCGGGTCTTCTTTCATGTCGTAAAGCTCGCCTTCCGTACCGTCATATAAATGACTCTTTTCATACGCGGTGCAAAGAAATCCATCACGGTGATAGATGGACTTTAAGTGCATGTCGATAGGGCCATGTTCTGAGTCCCATTCCGTAAGGACTATCTCACGCTCCTGCTGAACGGCCTCATCCTCGGATACGGGTAATGGCTTGCCCTCACAATAGTCAGGTGGTGTGATGCCGGCAATCGCGCAGAAGGTACTTGCCAGATCTACATGGCCAACGGGACTCGCCACTTCTGCAGGGGAAATGTTTGCGGCCGCTGCTGGCTTCCAGATGAACGGAAGATGCATCAATGCATTGACGTGGTACGGACCCTTGAACAGGAGTCCGAAGTCTCCCTGCAATTCGCCGTGGTCGGTGGTGAAAAATATGTCTGTGTTTTTCATCCACTGCTTCGAGTGAAGAAAGCCAATGACGTCGCCGACAGCTTCATCAATAAGCTCGTTTTCGATATGGGTCATGGCATTGATTTCACGGATCTGGTCAGCTGTCATCTCGGCTGGAACAAATTCCCTTGGAGATTCAAGGTTAGTCCACAGTGAGCCGTCAAAATATCCCCGCCAGTGAGCAGGTTTTTCATTAAGCCAGGACTCAAGTTGTGATCGCTTTTCACTGTAAAGACGGGGTAGGGGCACATCCTTCCAGTTAATTCTGTGAAGTTCGGATGCAGGAATGTCCCAGGGATGGTGAGGGTCTGGGAAGCTCATCCAGCAAAACCATGGCTTATCGCTTGACTGTGTGCCCAACCAGCTTTTTGTTCTCTGAGAGACCCAGTTCGTGTGATAAATATCACGTGAAATATCCATTGGCCAGACTTGCGTGGCGCCGGTTGCACCTTTGCTTGCGGTATTCTGCCCTTTATTTGTCACCATTGGGTAAAAGGCTTTTTTCTGTTCGGGGTAGGCGTCCATATACTTGTCGTAGTGGCTGTGACCCTCGAAGAAATGGTTCGCGAGTTCCATATGGTCGAATCCGCGGTGAGGCCCGGTGCTGTTCTCTGACGCCATTCGGTTTTCGAAAAAATCTTTTGGGGAGCCAAGCCATGGTTCGAAATGTGCTTTACCCAGTAGTGCTGTGTTGTAACCATGTTCTTTGAGGTGGTGGGCGATGGTGTGTCTTTCTTCGGGCATGGACATGCCGTTCATAAGCACGCCATGCGAACGGACGTGTTGTCCGGTCATAATCGTGGCCCTTGCCGGCATGCAGACTACATTTTGGTTGTGCGCTCTTTGATAATTGATGCCTTCATTGGAAAGTTGATCAATATTTTTTGTGTTTGCAATTTTGCCGCCGTTGCAGCCCAGTGCGTCGTATCGCATCTGGTCTGTGGTGATTAGTAGAATGTTTCTGGCCATCAGGCAAAGGCAGCTTTAGTAAGTTACTGCGTCATGTTCGAATTCGAATCCAGATTTTTTCATGGTGAGACGATGACGCGCACCTGAGGTTTCAGCGTCCCATTCCGGGTAACCGGCATCTCCCTCCCAAAGTGCGATTCTAGAGCCGTCCTTATCCTTGACGACCCTGGTCTGGTAGTAGCGGGGGGGCTGCTTTTTGAGCTTGTCGAGTGCCTCATCGATGGTGTCGAATCGAGAAAGGTGAAACAGGGATACCCACGTAGGAGGTGCCAGGTCAATTTTACCCTGGGCATGTTGTTGCAATGCGTCCGTTGGGCTGATCCATTGATGGTTCTGAATTTCTCCACCATCAACCTCAATTTCGTGATCATCGTCAGTGCTGGTTAGAAAGAACCAGGTGGCAAAGCGTCTTGCTGTGCTGGCGGGTGGCGTCCAGTGCGCGAACCAGATGAATTCATCGGTTGGAATGCTGATGCCTGCCTCCTCTTCGGTTTCTCTTGCAGCGGCGACCCGCGCTGCCGCATTATCATCCGATCCGTTGACATAATCTTGCGCGTCGATTTTTCCACCGGGGAACACCCACATTCCACCGAAGGCGATCTTTGAAGTTTTATGCAGCATCAGGACCTGGTTTTGATTTTTGTGTTCCCTTAGCAGCAACACTGTTGCTGCAGGGATGGCCGGTTCAGCACCTTCATTTTCGCGGTCTTTCTCAAGATCGCCATAGATATCGTTTTTATGTTTACTCATTTATGTCTGTTCGCGCAATTTGATCGACAAGAAGTTTCGGTGCTTCAATTGTTTTAGCCCTCAGGTATTCACAAAGAGACTTAGCCTGTTTGTCGATCCGGTGATTAGATGAAACGCCTTCGCCTAGAACATCATGGATGTAGAAGTTCAGCGCTCGTAGGTTAGCCAATTCGAATCTTTCAATTTTGTAGGATGCCATATCCGGTGCCAGTTCCTTAAACTTTTCAACGGTCAGAAATTCGTACAAGAAGCTGAAGGCTTCATCAGTCCTTGCCCAGACGCCGCAATTCGCAGCGCCGCCCTTGTCACCCGATCTGGTGCCAAACAGCCTGCCAAAAGGGATAGGGGTCGTATCACCGCCTGCAGCAGGTGAAATTTTTACCGGTACTTCCTGGTAGTAGATATCTTCCAATCCAAGCCTTTGGGTGGGTAGCACTTCAATCAAGTCACCATTCATGTGGACTCGCTCAGTCACTTTCTGACTATCGATCAGAGTGGGCCAATAGGCGATAACAGGGGTGCCATTGTAACCAGCTGCGCCTCTACCGGTATTTCCAGGTATAGCTGCAAGACCCAGTTCTGTAACTTTCGCCTGGAAGAGCCGTCCAAGTTTTGACGGATCATCAGAAGTAACCGTAATGCGCAGCGCAGCGTGGGCTTCCTCGTTTGTAGCGGGGTCCTCCTTGTCGCTGCGGATGAGATGTATATCGACGTCTGTGAATTGTTCTTTGCCGCCCAGATTGTGAAAAATTTGATCTACGTAGATGTCGGCTTTCTTCTCGATGTCGAGACCCGTCAACAAAACCTCCATGCTCTGTTTGTAGGCACCTAAGGTATTAACGCAAACCTTGTGAGTAGCAGGAGGGCTGCTACCCCGACAACCGGAAACGTAAACCCGGTCGTCTCCAACTTGTTCGATCTTCATGGTATCGAAATGAGCGATGACGTCTGGGTTGTAATAAGCCGGGGCTTTGATTTCGTAGAGTAGCTGCGCGGTTATTGTACCGACAGAGACCAGCCCGCCCGTTTCAGGATGTTTGGTAACAACGAAACTGCCATCGGCCTCGATTTCTGCGATAGGGTAGCCCACATCGCGGAAGGATGGGACTTCTTCGAAGAACGAATAGTTGCCGCCACAGCACTGGGCGCCACATTCGATAATGTGCCCTGCGGCCAGTGCACCGGCCAGTGCATCATAGTCGTTTCGTGCCCAGTTGAATTTCCAGGCGGCTGGGCCAATAACTACGGCTGCATCAGTGACCCTTGGGCAGACGACAATATCGGCCCCCTGGTCGAGGGCTTCTTTGATACCCCAGGCACCAAAATAAGTATTGGCCGTCACGACCTTGTTGCTAGACTCGGACAGTGGGATACCCCGGTCGATATTGATAAAAGCCTCGCCCTCTTCCTGAAGCCGCTCAATATCATTTTTGATATCGTCACCATCAATCCACGCAACTTTCATCTCAATGTTCTGTTCCTGCAGAATTTTCTCAATTTCATCCGCCATGGATTTCGGGTTGAGGCCTCCGGCGTTGGTAACGATTTTGATGTTTTTGGCTTTGCAATCCTGCGCAACCTCTTTAACTTGCTTAAGGAATGTACCGACATAACCCATGTCCTCACCGCGAGATTGCATCTGGTTATATAGGATGGTCATTGTGAGCTCCGCCAGGTAGTCACCCGTGAGCACATCGATTGGGCCGCCATCAATCATTTCTTTTGCTGCGGCCAGTCGGTCGCCATAAAATCCGCTGCAATTTCCAATTCGAATGCTTTCACTCATTGTTCTCTCCTTTCGACCGCCAATTCTTGTGTTTGACTTGTCGAGTCATCTATTCATGTTAAGTGTTTGACAGATTTGCCCTCAGCCTGGCTGACAGCAAAGAGAATCCTTATCTTAAACTGGCTTATTACTGATTGACCCAGTTCGGTTTCCGTTTTTCCCTGAAGGCCGCCATACCTTCTGCGCCTTCTTCTGATTGAAATAGGCGTTTGCTCCATTCCCCGGTCTCGTCAAAGCCATCGGCAATGTTAAGTTCACGGACACGTCTAACGAGTTTCTTGCATTCCTGAACAGCAATCGGACCCCCTAAATTTATGGCGTCGATTTCTTCCTTCACTGCGCCAGTCAATGCTTCGGCTGATACGGCGCGGTGTGCAAACCCCATACCGACGGCCTGTTCTCCTGTAAATCGCTCACCGGTCAAAAACAGTTTCATTGCGTGGTGAGTTCCTAGCTTCGGAATACAGACGACTGAAATGACTGCTGGAATAACGCCAATTCGAACCTCGCTGAAACTAAACTGAACATCGGATACTGTCACGACAATATCTGCTGCACCTACCAGGCCTAGGCCACCGGCAAATGCGGCGCCGTTAACGGCGACGATAACAGGCTTTGGGCTCTCGAGAATTGCGGATAACACCTCGGGGTAGGTTATGCCCTGGGCTCCATCAACGAGTTGGCCCGGTGGGCTTTTCAAGTCAGCTCCAGCACAAAAAGCAGGACCCGTTCCCGTAATGACGATAGATCTGACCTCAGAGTCTTCATTGGCAGCAACCAAATGAGCATAGAGTTCATTGACTAAAATAGCCGATAGCGCGTTTCTGTTTTCTGGTCTGTTCAGTGTTATCCATGCCGCGCCATTCTTGGTTTCATAGAGTGTGGCTTCTTGTCCTGACATCAGTGTTTCCTCTTATTCGTCTTCTTGGTTTAGCGTTACGAGAAGCTGGCCATTTTCGACCTGGTCGCCAGTGGCTACGTGTAGCTGCGATACAATGCCATTCATCGGTGCTGTAATTCGATGTTCCATTTTCATGGCTTCAAGAATCAGCAGCAGATCACCCTTCGAAACCTTGTCTCCTGAATTCACCTCTGTCGCCAGCACAGCGCCGGGCATTGGCGCTGTAAGACCACCTGCCATTTCATCGACGCCGCTGACCGGGTAGCGAGGTAATTCTGTGATTTGTAGATCACCGGAGCTCCCATGTACGTACCACTGCATGCCCTGCCTATCGACTTCGTACCTAACTCGCCTGCCATCGATATCAATATCGACAAGTCCATTACCGCATGTGTAGGGAGTCACAAGTAGTTCATCGGGGGAATCACCTATTCTGACGCGGAATTTCCCATCCCTTCGAGACCGGTATTCGACATGACAGTCTTCGTTCAGGTGCTGAAAATCTATTATTTCGAAAGGCAGGATGGTATTTCTCCAACCACTGGGCATGGTTTTTAAAACCCTGGCGGTTGCGCGATTGCGTGCCTGCGATTCTATGGCTACTGCAATGGAAGCCTCAGCGAGATCGTCGCTGGTGACCTCGCGGGTGCGTGCTGGAGAGATTCGTTCGATGAAATCGGTGGTGGTGTCACCCGCCAGGAAAGCCCGGTGTCGGAGCGTCGTCACCAGAAAATCCCTGTTGGTGGTTAACCCCTGGATTTGGGTGGTTTCTAGAATTCGGGCCAGCCTTGCGGTGGCCTCGCGCCTTGTTGGTGCGTGGACAATAACCTTGGCAATCATCGGGTCGAACTCCACAGCAATAACACTACCTGATTCCACCCCAGAATCGAATCGAGCCATACCCTGTGTTGATGGTTGCCAGATAATGACAGGCCCGGGAGAAGGCAAAAAATCATTGTTCGGGTCTTCAGCACACAGTCTTGCTTCGATGGCGTGCCCATTAATCTCGAGGTCGCCCTGGCTAAATGAAAGTGTTTCCCCCTCGGCAATCCGAATTTGCTCACGAACTAGATCCTTGCCGATAATTGCTTCTGTAATTGGATGTTCAACCTGAAGTCTTGCATTGACCTCAAGGAAATAGAACTCGGAATCGGAAAGTAAAAACTCCACGGTCCCTGCCGAAGAATATCCCAGGCTCAAGGCTGCTTTTAGAGCAGCGTCACACATTGCTTCCCTGATCTCGGGGGAAACGGCGGGTGAGGGTGCTTCCTCGATGATTTTTTGGTGGCGGCGTTGAATGGAGCATTCACGTTCAAAACAATGAACCAGGTTGCCGTGCTTGTCGCCAATGATCTGAATTTCAACATGGCGCGATGAGTCCAGCCACTTTTCAAGAAATACCGTATCGTCGCCAAACGATGATCCAGCCTCGCGCTTTGCGCTGTCGACTGAGTCCTGTAGATCAGCTTCTTTCTCGACGACGCGCATTCCGCGGCCACCGCCACCGGCAGAGGCTTTCACCAGGACCGGATAGCCTATTTCATTGGCAGCGCGGACGAGGTCAGTCTCCGGGGTGATTTGGATAGCCGGAAGTGTTGGAACGTCTGCCGCCTCCATGAGTTTTTTGGCTGAAAGTTTGTCTCCCATTGCTGAAATAACATCAGGCGTTGGACCAATCCAGGAAACACCTGCATCACTAATTGCGCGGGCAAAGTCTGCATTTTCGGACAGGAACCCGTACCCTGGGTGAACCGCGTCGGCGCCGGATCGCTTGCAGGCATCGAGCACCTTGGAAACATCAAGGTATGTCTCTGCGGATGTCCGGCCGCCTAATGCAATGGCAGAATCAGCCTCAGTCACAAAGGGCGCCTGTGCATCCCCGTCGGCATAGATAGCGACTGTGGAGATCCCCATTTCTTTTGCGGTACGCATAATTCGGCGCGCGATTTCCCCGCGGTTGGCAACCAGCAGCGTCGTGATCGGTTTGAGGTTGTTTACATCCGCCGTGTTTACATTCGCCGTGTTTACATTCGCCATGTGCCGAACTCCTTAGTGCCTTCTACTTTGTTGTTAAACGCTGCGGACAATGACATGGCAATGATATCCCGTGTATCCCGTGGATCAATCATCCCATCGTCAGATACCCTGGACGTGGCGTAGAGCCCTTTTGACGCTTCTTCTGCCCAGTGTTCAGCCACAGCTGCACGCGCTGTATCAGCTTCTTCATCAAATTCAATGCCCCTGCGCTCAGCGGAAGCCTTCTGGACGATACTCATGACGCCAGCCATTTGTTTTGGACCCATCACTGCAATTTTTGCCAGCGGCCATATGTAGGTGAATCGAGTGCCGAAGGCTCGGCCGCTCATACCGTAATTACCAGCGCCATAAGAGGAGGCGAGAATAACGGTTACATGGGGGACGGTAGAATTAGATACAGCGTTGATCAATTTTGAGCCGTTTTTGGTGATCCCTCCATGTTCAAAATCTGTACCGACAATAAACCCGGTTATGTTGTGCAGAAAGACCAGTGGCACATCTATCTGGTTACAGAGCTGGATAAACTGGGCGCCTTTTTCTGCAGACTCTGAAAAAAGTGCACCATTGTTGCCAAGAATACCGACAGGGTAGCCGTGAATCGTTGCCCAGCCACAGACCAGTGTGGGTCCATACAGGGGTTTGAACTCTTCAAAGTAGGAGCCGTCAGTAATCCTGCTAATGACTTCCCTGATATCAAACGGTGATCGGAGGTCTTCTGACACAAATCCGAGCATATCGTCCGAACTGTGGACGGGTTCCTCGAAATCGGGGTTTGGTTCCGGTCCGAGTTTTCTCCAATTCAAGTGGGCCATCACCTCTCGGCACATACGGACCGCATCCATTTCATCCCTTGCAAGATAGTCACCAAGGCCAGAGATCGTGGTGTGCATGTCCGCGCCGCCAAGATCTTCCTCATTGGCATCTTCACCGGTTGCCATTTTCGTTAACGCGACACCACCCAGAAATACCTTGGACTGGTTTTTAATGAAGATGTTGTAGTCGCTCATTCCCGGTTGGTAGGCACCACCCGCGGTAGAAGCGCCAAAAACGACAGAGATGGTTGGAATTCGCATCTTGGACAGTTCGGTGATTTCGTAAAATAGCCGGCCGCTTTCTGCAAAATGCCCCTCGGCTCTTTGAATCGCCGCCTCGGGGTCGTCTCCGTCCTCTCCTCTTAGGTCTGCCCCGGCGGATTCAACGAACTGGACGTAGGGCAGCCTGTTTACCCTTGCTATCTCCAGTCCGCGCATTAGTTTTTTCGAATTGAATTGGTTAAATGCGCCAGCCCTGACGGATGGATCATGACCGAGAATAACGCACTCGACATTTTCGATGACCCCAATACCGACGACAAAGCCGGAGCCTATAGCGAAAGGAGAGCGCCAGGCGGCGAGTGGGCTGATTTCCAGGAAAGGGGAGTCCCGGTCCAATGCATGGGAAATTCTTTCCCTGATCGGCATTTTGTTTCGGGAGCGAAGCCGTGCAATGGCTTCAGTGCCGCCACCTTTGGAGGCTTCTTCGAGGAGACCATCCAATAGACTCAACATATTCATCATGTCTGATCTATTCTGCTGAAACTGTTCAGAACGTGTATCTATCTTTGAATCCAGAATTGGCATTGACGTTTTCCCTTTCGTGGTTTGCGCGCCCATGATTTCATGGTTGAGACAAATAAAAGTACCACAGTTTCTGCTCAATAAAAAACCTTCCGGATGGCTTTTTTTAGAGAAGGTGTAGTGATAGATTATTCAGTCAGATGACGAAAAACAGGAAGAAGAGCGATGCCTGAAGCAGGTGTCCAGCAGGCCAAAAGCCAGCGAGCAAGAAAAGCTATCTGCGAAGCGACAATCGATTCGCTTGTGGAGGTCGGTTATGCGGAGACCTCCTTGAATCGTGTTGCCGCGACTGCCGGGTTTTCCAAAGGCGCGCTGCAGCATCACTTTCCTAGCAAGGAAGACCTGGTTGCTGCGACAGTCGATGAACTGCTGGCTCGAACTGTTCGACCGAGGTCAGAACGTGACCGGTCTACAGATGTCGAACAAGAGCTTTTAAGAGCGTGGAATCGATTTATTAATACACCCGCCTATCGCGCGTTGATGGAAATTCTCGGCGCCGCACGTACAGACAAGGCTCTGCAGGAACGTTTGTCATCTGAATTGGTGGCTTGGGGTAGAAGACTAGATCAACAAACCAGGGACCATTACGAGGCTGTCAGCGGTGATGAAGAAGAAGTGGTCATGTTGTTAAATATGACCAGAAGCTTTATGCGCGGTTTGTTAACGCAGGAACGGTATGGCGTCTCTCGGGAAGAAACGGCACGTTATGTTAGAAAGTGGGTGGAACTCGTGGCGCCATTGCTTAGATTAAAAGGTTAGATTAAAAGGTTAGATTAAAAGGTTAGATTAAAAGGTTAGATTAAAAGGTTAGATTAAAAGGTTAGATTAAAAGGTTAGATTA
>JABGVY010000296.1 GCA_018645845.1 Gammaproteobacteria bacterium
AATTCCAAAGCCAAAAGCCAGGTGTTGTCTGGAGTTCGGTCGTTCGATATCGATTACATTGGCATTTTCAAATGCGTCCTCGTCTCGGTTACCAGAGACATACCACATCAACACCTGATCTCCTGCTTTGATCTGCTTACCACTGATTTCACAGTCTTGAATGGCAGTCCGTCGCATATAAGAAAGTGGCGTTTGCCAGCGTATCACTTCGGCAACCATCTTCGGGATTAGCTCAGGGTTCTCGACCAGTTTCTGGTATTGCTCCGGAAACTTGTTAAGGCCATAGACACTACCTGTCATGGTATTGCGAGTCGTGTCATTACCGCCCACAATCAGCAACAACAGGTTCCCCAGATGTTCAGCGGCATGCATATCCCGAGTAGCCTCACCGTGGACCAACATGGAAACCAGATCATTGCCTGGAGTCTCTTTACGCTCTTCCCATAACCTTGCGAAATACTCGACACAGGCGATGAATTCCTGGCGTTTTTCTTCCTGGGTTTCAACGACCCCCCCTGGCTCAGGAATCGCAAACACGACATCCGACCAGCGGGTTAACTTGCGGCGGTCCTCAAGCGGAAAATCAAACAATGTCGCCAGCATCAATGTGGTGAGTTCGATGGAGACGGTATCGACCCAGTCGAACGTTTCATTCTCGGGCAGTGAGTCCAGTACCTTACAGGTCCGCTCTCGGATAAGTGGCTCAAGCTTCGCCAGGTTAGGCGGTGCGACAGCCCCGGTTACCGTCATACGCTGGCTGTCGTGTTCTGGTGGGTCCTGAGATATAAAGGCTGGCTTGCTACCGATAAATGCACCCTGGGGTATCTCGGCATCAAGACGGAAGCCCAATGTAATACCGCTTGCTGATGAGAAACGAGCATGATCGGCATCTACGGCTTTAATATCCTTGTACCTGGTTAATGACCAATAACGACCCGCAGTTTCGATTTCATTGAAATGGACGGGGTCTTCCTCGCGAAGCCGTTCAAACACCTCCTGCCAGCGATTTTCACCGAACAGGTGTGCATTGACTGGATTAATCTCTTCTATGGGCATGTCATATGCACCGGCGACACCCGCACCCTTAATGGCCCTTTCCTGCTCTGGGGTTGTGAATTCCGGTGTTTTTACCGCTTCGCTCATGGGCTAGTTTCCAAATTGATTTAGGTTGCAAGTATCTGCAAATTTGAGGATAGGAATTATAACAGGACCTTTCAAGGGAATGTCTGATGTACCGTTGGTACTTCAGCAACAGACATTGAATAAAAATGAAAAGTTGGAGGCCTGCGGTTTATGGATACAAAGTTGACAGCAATTTGCGAAGCCTTGGTAACACGGCGAGTTCGCTAAATTCGTCATCCTTTGCATAGCCAAGATATACGGCCACAAGATCTTTTCGAGGGTTGATCAACAGGCCCTGTCCAGCCCATCCGCCTTTGAAGACATCATCATTGTCGTACACTATATCCCACTGATATACATTGTGCCGTACACCCACGGGTTTGCCTTCACCGAACCGTGCATGTTCCATCAATTCTGGTCTGCCTCCATGTAACATGGTGTCAATGTAGTCGGATGGCATAAGGCGGGTGTCACTAACGACTTTGTAACTTGGAGTAAACAGTAGTCCAAAACGCGCCATGTCCCTCGCCTTGGCAAGAAATCCACCACTGGAGAGAGCAATACCTTTACGCCCGGCAAAAAAGGCCGCGTCGCCTTCTGCACCGATGTGATGCCAAATTTCACGCGTTACTGCATCATGAAAAGGCATGTCCAGGACCCTTTCGACAATCCAGCTTAGGACAAATGTGTTAGTGCCGCTGTAGTCGAAACCTGTTCCAGGGAGTGCCCACTTACCCGGTCTCATACTCGATAACATATCGTAGGGGGTATCTGGCGTATCAGGTGAGCGAACAGCGTCTCCGAGCGTCGCCTCAAACTCATAGTAACAGGTACCTCGTGCGTAGTTACCATCGGCGCAGTCCACGCCTGACGCCATATCCAGCACATCACGAACAGAAACCCCAGCAAATTCCGACTTGCTCAGTTCGGGTACATAAAGATCTACTGGTTGGCTGACATCGACTTTACCTCTGGCCTCAAGTACAGCGATCAACGAGGAGGCGAGGACCTTAGTGACCGACCACCAGATCGGTTTCTCGTACTCCTGCATGCGGGCGTAGTGTTCGAATACGATGCGACCTCTGTGCAGGATGACCACGCCAAGGCTGGTACTGTGCTCGCTGTTAAGAAACTCAAGGAAAGACATATCGCCTTCAGGGGTCGCAACAGGAAATCGATCAATAGATTTATTCAGCGCATAGTCCAGTGGTCGAACCTGACCGTTTCTATACACGGGAACTGTCGGGAACAATTGCTGCAGATGCCGGTTGTTCCACCGCATGTCTTCACCGGTTGGTATCCACCATACTTCTTGTGCGGGGTCCGGATGCCGCTCGTGTTGCTTGAGCGTCTCTTCGACACTGGTTGAAGGTTTGAAAGGCGCTACATTTTCATTGGCAAAAATTGGCAAAGCTGGCAGGTTCACAACAAGCAGTAAGAAAAATCTGAACATGTGAATCACTCTGGTCGTCCTATTATAAATGTAACATGCTGGTGGTTATTTGCCGAGTAAACGATTCGGGCGCTTCCGTCTTCGGCCGGCTTGCAGCAACGTCTTAGAGACTAGATCGTCTGCTTATATGCCTTAGCACAATAAAGTATTTTGCAAACCCGGCATTCAGGAGGAGACTGAAGGACTCTTACTACGGAGGTGCCAGATGACCACAGTCCAGGATATAGTCTCGACAAAAGGTAATGAGGTGTGGTCGCTCGGACCTGCTCATTCAGTTTATCAAGCTATCGAGATGATGGCTTTAAAAGGGGTGGGAGCGTTAACGGTATTGTCTGACGAAGGGAAATTGATCGGGATTATCTCAGAACGAGACTATGCCCGAAAAGTTATCCTCCAGGGGAAGTCATCCAAGACAACCCAGGTTGCAGAAATCATGACACGCGAGGTCATTTTTATCGAACCTGAGAGCAAAGTGGATGAAGCCATGGCATTGATGACGATAAAAAGAGTTCGTCACCTACCCGTGCTGCTTGACCAACAGCTGGTCGGTATGATTTCTGTGGGTGATCTGGTTAAATCAAAGATCGATGAACAGTCGGTTATGATCGATCATCTCGAAAGGTACATTAGAGGTGAGGCCGCAGGTGTAGCGCACTAGTTAGTTCCTGCGGCTATTTTTGCGGGGTTAAGCGGCCTGGCACAATTAAGCGGCCTGGCACAATCAAGCGGCCTGGCACATTGAGGGTGCCATTTTCGACCATGACCTGGTGTCTGGTCACCGCGAACCAAAAGCGCCCGCTCGAGCAGGTAGGCACTGGTACCTATTGCGCTGCGTAGGAGATCAAACGTCGTCGAACCAGGTTACTTTTCCGCATTCAATAGCGCCTTTACCAAAGAAATAGCCATAAAAACCATAACCAATGAAAAAGGCAACGCCCCGATAATCATCACCGATCGCAATGCATCCATTCCTCCGGCGGACAACAGCACCCCAATCAATACTGCAAATATCACACCCCAGATCACCACGTGCCTGGTATGTTTTTGACTCTGATTGCCTCCCGAGGCGAGCGTATTAATGATCAATATCCCTGAGTCTGCCGAGGTGACCAAAAAGGTCAATAGTAAAATGACGATCACCACTGAGAGCGCAACCGCGAGCCCCGGCGTCAAAATCAAGTTAATCGTTTTAAATAACTGGGCAGACATATCAGCATTAACAATTGACCCCTGGGCTACACCAGACAACTCAAGATCAATCGCCGTAGCGCCAATAAAGGTAAACCAAACCAGACAAATCAAGGAAGGGATAACGATCGCACCAATGACATATTCACGAATAGTTCGGCCGCGTGATACTCGCGCCAGGAACAACCCTACAAAGGGTGCAAAAGCGATCCACCAGGCCCAATAGAAAATAGTCCAAGAACCCTGCCAACTCTGCAGCGAGGTATAGGGTTCAACCCCGTTATCAGCCCACACGGTTGTCGACATCGCTGGCAACGCGACTAGATAATCCCAAATAGTGTAGGCAAAAGTTTGCAAAGCAAAGAAGGTGGCGCCAAAAATAACAAAAAACGCAATCAGAAAAACTGACAGCCCCATATTGATGTTAGACAACCACTTGATCCCTCGATTCAAGCCAGACATTGCAGACAAGCACGAGGCACCAACAATGAGTGTTAAGCCAAAAAGCTGAGCCAACAACGTCGGCTTGCCGCCTTCCCCTACTAGCCATTGCGCCCCGCTAATATTAAATAAGCCAGAAGCAAACTGCGACACACCATAACCAATGGTCACGCTCAAGCCTACGACGGTCGCTAAGATCGCTACTATATCCACGACATGCCCTGCAGAGCCTGACATTGCACGACCAAACAGGGGTTGCAGCGCGCTGCGAATGGTCAGTGGTAAACCACGGTTGTACGAGAGATAACCTAAAGAAATCCCTACCACGCCATAACAGGCCCAGGGGGTAAAACCATAGTGCAGCATCGCCCATTTATAGGCATTGCGAACATTGTTTTCATCTAGACCTGTGGTGATGCCCTTAATGGTGTCGGGGTTGTTAGCAAAATGGAAAATCGGCTCGGCTGTTGAGTAGGTCAACATGCCAATCCCAATACCCGCACCAAACATCATTGACAGCCAGGTAAACATGGAGAATTCTGGTTTTTCATCGGACCTACCCAGCTTAACGTGGGCCGTGCGAGGCCAGATCGCCAAGGCTAAACAGACAACAGTATAAAAAGCGGTGACGTAAACATACCAGCCACCAAAACTGGTCGTCGACCAGTTCTGTACACTCAACAACACTTCCCCGGCAGCAGAAGGCGATAAGCCCACCCATAAGATAAGCGCCGCGAGAAGTAGCTTTGGCACCAAGACCACAACCTGATTAAAACCCGCGTAAAACCCAAATCTTTCAGTGCTAATAGCAACAGCTACTTCATTAGCATTCGTCTCTGGCTGACTCAAAATTTGATCTCCCTTTTAATCGATTGCGGTGACTGCTGTAAGTATAGGCAATATTCGGTCCTTGTTGAGAAAAGAAGTGGGCCTCGAACCTGGGACGGTATCGAAAGTGAAAAGCTTCAGGTAATTTGAATCACCACAGGTGAATTTAATCAAACGTAGAAACCAAAACCATTCGCAGACATTCAAAGCCCGGGTCGCGCTAATTCGACGAATAATCAGCCAGCCCCCTGGCCCAACAAGGATCATGTTGTAGACGAGTTGAAAAAAATGGAGTACGCGTGGTCTGCAATAGCGACAAGCGACACCCATGTGCTCACTAAGAGCAGGAAGTACAAAATGGTAGGTAATGACGTGAGATATAGGCATTGATTATGGCCGGTAGGTCACTAAATCAGTTCTCGTCGGGTTGCCAGAAACTATATACCAGCGCGGGTAATACTGAACAAACAGCTGCAAGCAGCAGCACACCGTTGAAACTACCACCCGCAGCAAGCTGACCTGCAAGCCCAGGACCGACCATTGAACTCAGAGCAAACACAGCAGGCACCAGCACCACAGCTCGACCTGACGCATCACTGCGAGCGACGCCGGCGACCTGCAAAACACATCCACAGGTGAACGCAAACTCCCAAATCCATGCGCCCAGGGCGAAGGGTAGAAAACCGTCTGCGCCGAGCAGGAAAAGCAGCCCCGCCAGAACACCGACAAGTACTATCCAGTAGGCCCAGCGTGCACCGGCACGATCACCTATCCAGGCCACGAAAAATGCAGCTGCGCCCCCCAGCAATTTCAATACGGCAAAAACGATACCGACTTCAGAACCCGTGAGTTCGAGATTGGCGCCGATACGTTCCAGAAATGCCCACAAGGCTATGTTGCCGACCAGAAAAACAAAGAAAATGCTCATGCAGATCCAGGATTGCCAGGGCAGCACTCGCGAGGACTGCACTGTAATCTCTTCATTTTCTTCGGCAATAGCGAGCAACGGACCCTGCGGCACCCAGAATGCGGATAAGCCTAGAATCCCAACAACAAGAGCCAGCGCAAGAGCGGCACCGGGATAATGCCATTGAGCGATAATGAGGGGTGGCAGTGCAAATAGTACCGCTGCAGTGATGGAAAGCTCGACTCCCTGCCGAGTACCAAATGCGCGGACCTTATCAGGCAAATCGGCAAGAATTCGCATCCCAAGGCAGGTCATGGTCGAAGCAAAAAATCCTATAAAGGCCCATGCCAGGTAGAGCGCCTCGATGTTGCTAAGTTGGGAACTGACCGCGAAGGCTCCAGCGGTACCCAGGGTACTGGTTATGGTCAACGTTCTCCAGTTCAGACGATTGATCCAGAAGGGCGCCCCCAGGGTGCCCAGTAGATAACCCGCGAAGCAGATGGATCCAATATTACCAACTGATCTGCTATCCAGGTTAAAGGAATCTGCCAGACTACCGAGCATTACCGGTAGAGAATTAAAGGGTAATCCGCCGATAGTCGATGCGATACTGGCCGCAAGAATGAAAATAAAAATATTTTTCGAGGTGACTGGCAAATTCATGGGTAAAGGGCTGCAGTAACTCGGTGGTTAAACACTGATATTAGCGCAGAGCCACGCTGAAATACCATGGTCACGAATTACCTGATGAAGCATGCAATTCGGCAATCAGCTCCTGGAGAAGGACAAACTCAAAATCCCAGCCTTATTCAACGATGCTAAAGCGACGGGAGGCCCATGGTCCAGGCGAGTTAGTTGGGGTACAGGCAGCCTGAATTCTCTACAGCCTGCACTACGCGGGTTATCGAGAATAAATCGGTATAACCATATAAGTAACTAGTCGTTCACCCTACTCAACCTAGCGGCTATATTAGCGCCCTTCACGAAACCTGGCCTGGCTTCCCATGTACGTCTACGATGAATACGACCAAAAAATGGTCGATGAACGTGTCGCGCAATATCGCGACCAGACAAACCGTTTCCTAGCGGGCAAACTACCGGCGGAAGAATTCCAGCACCTCCGACTTCGAAACGGCCTATACATCCAAAGACTCGCTCCCATGCTACGGATTGCGGTCCCATATGGACTGATGTCTTCCAGACAACTGCGAAAGCTTGCTTATATTACTCGCCACTTTGACCGGGGGTATGCCCACCTTACGACTCGCCAGAACGTACAACTGAACTGGCCGCTACTTGAAGAAGTACCGGATATTCTGGAAGAACTTGCCAGCGTTGAGATGCATGCCATCCAGAGCAGTGGGAACTGCATCAGGAACGTGACTTCGGACCAATACGCCGGGGTTGCACAAGACGAGATAGAAGACTCACGACCCTGGGCCGAAATTATTCGCCAGTGGTCAACGTTCCACCCCGAGTTCAACTGGCTGCCACGTAAATTCAAAATTGCAGTCAGCAGCGCCACGCAGGATCGTGCAGCGGTACAGGTACATGACATTGGTGTCCGAATACTCAACAACGACGGTGTCACCCGCTTTGAAATCCTGGCCGGTGGTGGCCTTGGCCGCACGCCTGTGATCGCACCGGTGATTAGGCAGAACCTCGAACCCAAGCATCTGCTAACCTACCTTGAAGCCATCCTGCGCGTCTACAACAGGTACGGACGACGGGACAACAAATACAAAGCACGAATCAAGATCCTGGTCCGGGCCATGACTCCGGCGGTCTTCGCAGAAAAAGTTGATGCTGAGTGGCAGACACTTAAAGATGGCGTCGGCACGCTGACTGACACTGAAATTTCAAGGGTCAAAGGGCATTTCACTATTCCACCTTACGAAACACTGGACGACCACGTTCCAGAGATCGATGATCGCATTGCAGACAACTCTGGCTTCAGCAACTGGCTAAAGCAGAACGTGAAACCCCACAAACAGGCCGGTTACGCCATCGTCAACCTGGCCCTGAAGCAAACAGGTATTCCGCCGGGGGATATCACGGACAAACAACTGGAAACAGTCGCGGACCTCGCCGACGAATTCAGTTTCGGTGAAGCCCGGGTTACTCACGAACAGAACCTGACGCTCGCAGATGTCCCTAAGAGGTCTCTCTTCAGTCTTTGGCAGGCATTGGTTAGCGCCGAACTTGCAACACCGAACCTGGGTTTGCTCACCGATATCATCTGCTGCCCGGGTGGCGACTACTGCTCTTTGGCGAATGCGAAATCGATTCCAGTAGCAGAGGCTATACAACGCCAGTTTGATGACCTGGACTCCCTTCACGTTCTTGGAGACCTGGATCTCAACATTTCGGGCTGTATGAATGCCTGTGGCCATCATCATGTTGGCAACATAGGCATTCTGGGTGTCGATAAGAAAGGCAAGGAGTTTTACCAGGTATCAATCGGCGGGTCCGGTTTTGAAGACGCCAGCCTCGCTAAAATTCTAGGCCCATCATTTGCCCGGAATGAAATTCCGGACGTCATCCAGAAGCTGGTGAACGTACATCTGGATAAAAGAGAAGGCGCCGAACGTTTCCTGGACACCTATCGGCGGATAGGCATTGATCCCTACAAACAGGCGGTATACACCTCATGAACCAATTGATTATTGATCTGGAAATCACAACTGACGTGACGGGACCTCTCGCAACGCTTGCGGAATTCCTGGCAGCGGACCAAAAACCCTCGGCGGTATTGATAGATTCTGATGAAGACATTGAAAGCATTAAGGAATTTGCGGCAACCCTTTCCGTTATTGCTCTTAACTTTCCTTCATTTTTGGATGGCCGAGCCTATTCTTCCGCCAATCTCTTAAGACGGGAATATGGATACAAAGGTGAACTGCGCGCTGTCGGAGATATCCGCATAGACCAGCTGGAACAAATGGCCCGATGCGGCTTCAATGCATTCCAATTGGCTGACGGGCAGAATATTGAGCAGGGCCTTGAAAGGCTGCAGGGGTTCTCTTTCAGTTACCAGCCAGCCTTCAACCGCGAACCACTATTCAGGGCACGCGCCAGCTAATATTTTCGTTCAGGGCATGTTTCCCTTAACATCAGCGCATATTCCCACCATGAGCAACCATGGGCTCTGACCCTTTTGTATTTTCATTTTTCCTGATCTTTGCGTGTGCGGGGATCCTTGCTACGTTGGCACTATTTACGCGCCAGCCGCTTATCGTCATGTACATCGTTACAGGGATGATTCTTGGTCCATCCGGCACGGCACTTATTGATAACCCCGAGCTCATTAGCAGCATCGCAAAGTTTGGGATTATTTTCTTACTTTTCCTGCTCGGCCTCGATATGCAGCCCGCGAAGTTAATTAAGACTCTCCGTAGCGCAATGCTGGTGGGTATCGGCAGTTCTTTGGTCTTTTTCGCGGTGGGTTTTTTGATCGCATCAGCCTTCGGCTACTCGGCTACTGAAACGATCATCATCGGCATCGCCATGATGTTCAGCAGCACTATTATCGGAATCAAGTTACTGCCGACAACGGTACTGCATCATCGCCACACTGGAGAATTGATGATCAGCCTACTGCTCATCCAGGATCTAATGGCAATCATCGTACTACTGGTGATTACCGGTGGATTAATGGAATTTGATGGTGTGTCCAAAATCGCGAGTGTTTTGGTCAGCCTACCTCTGCTGCTCCTGTTTTCCTGGTTATTCGTAAAGTATGTCCTTCTGCCGTTACTGGAAAAGTTCGACGCCTTCCATGAATATATTTTTCTGGTTGCTATTGCCTGGTGTTTGGGAATGGCTGAACTCTCTGAACTGACAGGACTGTCACTCGAAATTGGGGCCTTCATTGCAGGGGTAACTATTGCCACAAGCCCTATCGCTCTTTACATTGCTGACCACCTGAAACCGCTTCGGGACTTTTTCCTGGTGTTATTTTTCTTCTCGATTGGCGCAGGGTTCCATATGGATCTTCTGGCTCAAGTCATCTTACCCGCAGCTGTCATCGCTGCCGTCATACTCTCGTTGAAGCCGGTCACCTTCAAGTTCATGTTGAGACGGATGAGTGAAACGAGCGCGTTGGGTTGGGAAACAGGATTCCGCCTTGGCCAGATCAGTGAATTTTCATTACTGATAGCGTTTGTCGCGACGGCACAAAACCTGATCAGCCAGGAAGCCTCTCACCTGATACAGGCTACGGCTATCCTGACTTTTTTGGCGTCTTCTTACCTGGTGGTGTTTAGATACCCCACGCCTATTGCAGTCAATGATCGACTGCGCAGGGACTAACCAAGCACCTCATGTTTAACCAGGGTACGACCTGCCACGCCCCCGGCAAAAATCTTGTCAATTTCACCGGACAGCTGGTTCAGGCCAATTTCAACGACCATCTCATCCAGGGAAGACAACTTCCAATCAGCTGCTAGCATGTTCCAGACGCGGGTTTTTTCCTCAATCGGCAGCGACACGCTGTCGATACCCAAAATATTTACATTGCGCAAAATAAAAGGCAGCACCGTAGTAGTAAAAGCAGGTGAGGCGACCAGGCCACAAATCGCGACACTACCGCCGTAACTTAGACCCTTAATCACGTTAGTCAGTATCTCGCCACCAACGGTATCAATACCGTGCGCGTACTTCATTGCATCCATGGGCCGGGGATTTTGCTCAGACAGTGACTCGCGATCTATCACGTCCTTTGCACCCAGGCCTTTGAGGTAATCTGCTTTATCCGCCTTGCCACTGCTAGCGACAACATCGAACCCCTCTTTAGCCAGTAGAGCGACAGCAACGGATCCAACACCACCGGTTGCCCCCGTTACCACTACTGGACCATCAGAAGGTTTGGCGCCCATCTTAAGGAGTTTGTCGTAGCACAGCGCCGCCGTCAGGCCGGCCGTGCCAATAATCATACTTTCGCGCAATGTCATTCCCGCAGGCAATGGAGTTATCCAACTGGCAGGGACACGAATAAGTTGCCCATACCCACCCGGGGTGTTCATCCCCAGGTCAAACCCAATAACAACAACATTATCGCCAGGTTCAAACAAAGATGTATTCGATTCGACAACCTGACCTGCGGCATCTATTCCAGGCGTATGAGGGTAACTTTTTGTCACTCCGGGCAGTCCCTTTGAGGAAAGCGCATCCTTATAGTTTAACGATGAGTAATGCACGTTAATGAGCACATCCCCATCAGGAAGGTCATCCGTTGTTCGCTCGATGATCTGGTGCGTTACACCGTCCTCACTCTTCTCTACCCAAAAGGCACTAAAACTAGTCAATATCCTCTCCTGACTTACTGTATAAATTGGTTAGGCAAGGCCTGCTGCGGCATTGCCTGTCGTGATAACGTGCCACCCATCCATAAACGGGTGACTCGCTCAAAAAGCTTGTCCATTTTGTTCTTGTGCACTACGTACTTCACCAGGAATACATCCCTGTCGGCACAACACTCAACAATATATTCATCGCTTGTTTTTAACTCGTCAACAAGATCACGCTCCAGTGCTCTTTTCCCAAACCACGCTTCGCCCGTTGCCACTTTTTCTATATCGACCTGCGGCCTGTTATCGGACACAAAATCCTTAAACAGCTCATGAACATCTTCAAGATCGTCGACAAATTTTTCACGGGCTTTATCGGTATTTTCGCCAAACAGTGTCAACGTTCTTTTGTATTCTCCCGCTGTAAGGATTTCAACATCGATGTCGTTTTTCTTCAGAATACGATGAAAATTAGGGATCTGGGCTACCACACCAATCGAGCCTAAAAGAGAGAAAGGTGCGGCAATGATTTTGTTCGCGATACAAGCCATCATGTATCCGCCACTGGCCGCCACTTTGTCCACTGCGACCGTCAGGGGAACAGACTTGTTTCTGATTCTCTGGAGTTGTGATGCAGCAAGACCGTAGCCATGGACTACGCCGCCAGGACTTTCGAGACGAACGAGTACTTCATCCTGTTCCTCTGCAACTGAGAGGATCGCTGTTATTTCTTCCCTGAGGTTAACGACCTCAGATGCCTGGACGTCGCCGACAAAGTCTACGACAAACATTCGGGGCTTGGGTCCTTCGCCCTGCTTCACATCTTTCTTCTGTGTTTTTTGCTTCTCTTTTTCTTTCTTCTTTTCTTCTTTTGTATCCTGTTTCAGCAATTCAGGGTTCAACACAATGGATTTCAGGCTATGGGTAATCCCATGCAAAGAGTCATTGAGGTTTTTAACTTCAATATGGCCAGCATCTGGGTCTTTTTGTCTCTGGGTAGAACCAAAAATAACGACAATTACGACCAGGACCGACACCAATATCGTCACTGATTTTGCTAGAAACAATCCATATTCGATCAAAAACTCCAAATCCAAAACTCCCGAATCATAAGACAGCACATGCTACCACAATCTCCACTACAGGCAGGCTGGTAAAGGACTAGAGATGTATACTTCAACCATGAGACGGTTGATGAAACAGAACTTACTAGTAATCCCTATCTTCGTGATCGCGCTCGTCACTTACGCGGTAACAATGCCGACGGCCATCACCCTGGAAGATGCAGGTCTCTTTCAAATGATCTGCTACCAGAATGGCATTGCACACCCACCGGGGTATCCTCTTTTCACCCTATTCTGCAGCACATTGGTTATTTCTCCTGAGATCATGAACGGGAACCTGGTTTCTGCGCTTTTTGGGGCGTTTACAGTCGCTATTTTCTTCTTTCTCTTGCTGTCTATAACACGCAACTTCATTGTCGCAACGAGTGCAGCGCTCTCCTACGCCTTTACAGCGAGCTTCTGGGCCCAGTCGATCATTATTGAAGTCTATACTCTGGCTGCACTTCTAATATTTGTGTGCTGGTACGCGCTACACAGGTTTATTCGACTTAAACGCGACGCTGACTGGTTTCTGGCGTGCCTAGTTTTCGGGTTCGCGCTGTCCAACCACTGGCCCCTGGCGTTACTTTCGACACCGGCCCTGGTTGCAGTGGTTTGGCCAGCGATCAGATCCCTGGCTTTTAAGCTGACCCAGGCGCATTTCCTCTTGCTCACGCTCTTTGTATTTAGCATCGGTCTAACACCATATCTTTATCTCGTGACACGACCCGATGATGTTTTCGGGGTCTTCGGCTCAATCAACAGCCTCGGTGAATTTTTAGACTATGTATCGCGAAACTATTACAACGACGACAAACCCAGTGCGACCATCGCAGATAAACTGGCCTTTCTTCGCTGGTTGCCACTAGAGACTATTCGACAACTAGGTTTTCCTTTATCGCTGATTGCGGCCTTGGGGGTCTACTACAGTTTCAGAACAGCACCCAGACATTTGGCTATCGCATTTCTATTGAACTATCTGGGTTGCACTTTTTTGTTAGTACTGTTGCTTGGGTTTGAATTTGACCGACAAGGCCAGGCCATATTTACGCCCTATCCCATTATCGCTTATGGGAGCCTCGCTATTTGGCTAGGGTACGGTCTGCTTGCAATCTCGTCGCTACACCGTTCACTGTCCAACAAGTTTGTGCAGGGCCTGCTTGGGTTATCGATGGTGCTGACGATTGCGTTCACAAACTTGCCTGGCAATAATCGCAGTGAAGATTCGTGGGTAGAGGACTACTTCGCTTTACTTGTAGACTCGCTACCCGAAGATGCTATCTTGTTTGTTGACAGCGACATATTGTCTTTCCCCATTGGCTATCTGCACTACGTGAAGGGGCTTAGACCCGATATCAGCCTCTATAACTGGAACAGTCTGACCTTTCCCAACCGATTGACCCCCGTCAGGACACCGCGGCAACAACGGGAGCTGATGTTGACAGATTTTATTGGCAACAGAGACAGACCGGTCTTCACCATAAAAACAAGATTTTCCCCGACAACCAGCTACGGTCTCTACGACCAATTGCAACTGGTCGGCATGGACAACGCTTACCTTTTACCAGAGGCGGAGGCCTTCCTGACAAAATTAGCAGACCAGTATGCCCAAGGTCGTATTTTTCGCTCTCAGGAACTTGAACTCGCCGAATTCATTTTTGCCAGTTTTACAAGGCTCTATATTCGATTCCAGAAGCAAAACCTTACCCCTCTGAGCACAGAGCAACGGCAGAGATTCAATCGCCTGCTAGGCACTTTTTCAGGGAAGATGATGCTGATCGAGGATGAACTGGGACGTAAGGACAGGGATCCTAACAAGGCATTGCTCAAGGAGGTCGCTACTGCAGCCGGCCTTCAGATGCCTACGCACATTATAAACAGACAGCAGGCTCGTTACTTCTACTATTCCGCCAGGATATTCCTCCTTGATCCGCCAGAGACAGCTGAAGCGTTGCAACAACTCGAGCAGTCAATCAATCGCTTCCCGGCAACTGACAACCAGGCTTACTGCTTGAGGGACAACCTGTTGGGTCTGCAAAGCATCAATGGATGCGATTCATTCACTCGGTAGGTAAACTGCCGTCCTACCATTTACGTCCAACAGGTATCCCAACTGTGCTATCGGAACTGCTTACGGAGAAACAAAAGACGCTTGAGCCTCATTTCAAACCTGGATTACTGCAGCGTAACTCGACGGTTTTCCAGTTCAGGTTTACTAAGGATGAAGATTTCTTTCTTTGTGTATCACAAGACTCATTCAGCTTTAATGAGGGTAGCGCAACCGATCCGACGCTCACGTTGTATCTGGACCATCATGAAACCTGCTGGCAACTGCTGGCAGGAACGCGCGACGGTATGGAGGCATTTATGAATGGGCAATATAGAGCGGACGGTAACATTGTACTGAGTCAACTGTTGCTCTATCTGTTCAAGAGCGCTGACCCGACCGTTGTCTTCAAGGTTCAGGACTAACCCCACATTCCATCAAACGGGAATGCCGCGCTGCGACAAATATTCATCAATTAACCATCGACTGATGGCGAACTTTCCCGGAATCAGAGGGAGGTCAGCGCAGGGAAACCAATCCGCTTCCGCTATCTCATCCTCCTGCAAAACGATGTCGCCCGATTGATACTCCGCGTGGAACCCGAGCATCAGCGAATTAGGAAATGGCCACGGCTGGCTACCACGGTAGCTGAGGCTACCTACGTTTACTCCAACTTCTTCTTTTACCTCCCTAATGACCGTTTCTTCGATCGATTCACCTGGCTCGACAAACCCCGCCAGCGTACTGAATAGTCCTTCGGGGAACATATGGTTACGCCCAAGCAGGACTTCGTCACCCCTATGCACAAGCACGATAATGGATGGAGATAGCCTGGGGTAAAAGTTCAATTTACACCCGGCACACACAGTAGAACGATCGCTTTGACTCTCTGTGGTGGCCTCGCCGCAACGACCGCAGAATTGGTGGCTACGATACCAGTCGCAAACTTGCAGCGCCCTACCAGCAAGATTGAACAGTGTTCTGTCTATATTCTGAATATTCATACGGAGGTTAGAGAACCCCGCTGCGCTAGGTTCGGCGACCTCCACAGCAAAACATTGCTTTCCCCCCAGCGTCCCCATGTAATGTTCATGAGCTACCTCGAACTGACCAAGCTCTTCGTATTTAGCAGGACGCCATGCTTCGTTTTCATCAACAAGTTGCAGGACGTTACTGTTGTGGCAAACAAAATAGCTCGCCTCGCCTTGCCCTGCTGCCTTGATCCCAGGAAGAAAGCTGAGGTCAGGCTCAGGCCAATAGAATCCACTCATCCCGTCTCTCCAGTAATGTCACTGCGCCAGACAGCACCCGTCTCAGCTTTTTCATTTAGATGATCCAGCTTATTTTCATGAGCAGTCAACTCTTCTTCATCTGCCTTGATAACCTTGAGGCGAGGCCTATCTGCATCTAACTTAACCCGAGTATCCAAGCCCTTCTGGTTATTTAGCTCTTCTCCCAGGCCTAGCGTTACCTGGCCACCTGTTAAGAGTAGATATACATCCGCCAGAATTTCTGCATCCAGCAAAGCCCCGTGAAGTTGCCGCTGTGAATTGTCGACGCTATATCGTTTACAAAGCGCATCAAGGTTGTTTTTCTGACCCGGATGTTTGTTTCTCGCCAATGCGAGGCTATCTATCACACTACAGTAGTCCGTTAGCTTACCCAGCGAAGGGTCAAGCAAGCGCATCTCGCGATTTAAGAACCCGATATCAAATGCAGAGTTGTGAATAATGAGCTCACTGCCATCAACAAACTGAAGGAAGTTTTCCCACACATCGGCAAAGAGAGGTTTGTCGGCAAGGAACTGGCTGGTAATACCGTGTACTTCGAGCGCACCGTCATCGCTTTCCCGCTCCGGGTTGATGTACTGGTGAAAATGTCGTCGTGTTAACTTCCTTGCTACGATTTCCACACATCCAATTTCCAGAATTCGATGACCTGCCTCGACTTCCAGTCCTGTCGTTTCAGTATCAAGTACTACCTGTCGCATCTGTCCTCTCCTAGTTCATCAATGCCGCGATTCGCCAGGGCATCTGCTCGTTCGTTTTCAAGATGACCGCTGTGACCCTTTACCCAGCGCCAGTCAATATTATGCGTTTCACACAGTTCATCCAGTCGTTCCCACAAATCCCTGTTTTTGACCGGTTGCCTACTGGCATTCTTCCAGCCTTTCGCTTTCCAGCCTTTAATCCACTCGGTGATTCCCTTGCGCACATTTTGGGAACCGGTTACTCATCGTTCATGCTAAACAGAATCGTGCTCCACCTTCGTCAAACCATCGTGTTTCACCGAGCGCACCGCGCTCAGACGGCCGAATGCCTGACGCCGCCTCCAGACTGGCTTGATCGAGTGAACGGCACCGACGTGTTTCCTGGCGACAATCACGTAAACTGATCCAATAGGCAAGTTAAGGGTTCGGCTGACCCCATCGGAATAGTCGTTAACATCTCCAAGGTACTGGCTGACAGGTGGGCGATAGATCGAGTACTGCGCTCTGTCGATTTTAAAGTCCAGCAGGTTAAGCCAGTCCATCAATCGCCCAGGTCTAATGAACGCACCATTCCAGGGAGCAATACTTTTGTAGCGCGTGGAGCGCACAATGGTTCGCCAGGCTCCCCATAGACTCATCGGATTGAACCCAACGATGACGATATGACCCATCGGAAGAGTAGCCCTGGCCACTTCTCGTAAGATTTTTTGCGGTGATTCCACAAAATCAAGAAGATGATGCATAAGCGCGACATCAATACTGTCATTGGCGAACGGAAGCTGCGTAGGATTCGATACCAGGCCAGCTTTCGTTGTATCCAGATTAATAATGATCTTGTTTTGGATCGGGCTAGCGTCATGAAGCACACTGTCCTGAACGCTAAACTGCGCAAGGTGATAGCCGAATAGCCCAGGTAATAATTGCTCGAGCATCGCCACTTCGGTCTTCAGCACGTGTCGGCCCAAATCTGAGGCAAACCACGAACGGATCTCTTTTTGTGCCCGTTGCGAAGATTTGCTCAGGGCCGAAAAATCATTGTGCATATCAGTGTATTCAACAGGTACTTAATTATTATAATGGAAGATTGATGTCTTACTACATGGAAGTTCAGGGGTCACCTGGTGCTGAATATCGCCTAATCTGTGCGGCCTCCACATAATGCCAAGAGTTAAATCTTATATGTCCCTATCCCACTTATTGACCCCACTGGTCCTGTTTTGTTTGCTGGCCGGTTGCGCTATCACGGAAGAGCCCGATTCCGACCAGCCCCCGGATAGCTTATCTGATTTAGAGCCTTCAGCGTCTCATCAAGAGCCCTCAGCGAGGCAACAAGAGCCCTCAGCGTCTCATCAAGAGCCCTCAGCGTCTCATCAAGAGCCCTCAGCGTCTCATCAAGAGCCCTCAGCGTCTCATCAAG
>JABGVY010000350.1 GCA_018645845.1 Gammaproteobacteria bacterium
CCACGATCATCACATTGCTCTTAGCCAAGCGCACACTCAGTTCATTGAAAATGGGGATCTCTACTCGACAGGGTGCACACCATTCAGACCAATAATTTACGATGCGCCAATTGCCATCATTGGTTTCAGCCGCTGTTAGCGGGTTCCAAAAAGTCGTCGTGCCCAAAAAAATCAGGACGAATAGACTTAGCGAAACTAACGGTTTTCTGGGCTTCAGCATTGGTGTGCTCTGGTATCTCGCTCGTTGGGGCCAGTATAATCAAAGGGGAGATTTATTCGTGGATCACTGCACTGATTCGAGTTTACCCTTGCCCCGTTATCTACCCTATGACTATTCTTGCACCTTACCAGCACGACCAGAACGAAATTTGCGTTTTCTATTCGCATCTCGATCTGCTTTAGCCTCTTTTTGCTGCGCAACAATCAGCTCTTCTTCCAGGATCATATCTGGCGTTTCCAGTGTGATAGCACCCAGCATGCCAGCACGAAACTCATTCACAAGAATCGCCGAAGCTTTTTCCAAATCAACCCGCCCACCGGCGCTAAGACAACCGCGTCGCGCACCCATTAGTTCAATGAATTCAAGTTCGGTATCTGGCACCGATGCCAGGTCATAGCGGTCTTTCAAGGCTGCGGGGTAGCGTTTAATCAGGTAATCGGCCAGGTAAAAGGCAACATCTTCGATACCCATCGCGGTGTCTTTAATTGCACCAGAGGCGGCCAGCCGATAACCGCTGTTTTCGTTTTCTATCTTTGGCCACAGAATACCCGGCGTATCCAGCAGCATAATGCCGTGCTCCATCTTGATGCGTTGCTGGCCTTTGGTAATAGCAGGCTCATTACCGGTCTTGGCTACCTTGCGACCCGCCAGGGCATTAATCAACGTCGATTTACCGACATTCGGAATCCCCGTAACCATCACCAGCATATTCAGGTTTGCTTTCACCCTGGAGGGCACTAAAGCCTGACAAAGACGAACGATCTTTTGAGGCTTGCCATTCAGGTCAAGCGTTGTCTGAAGAGTCTTGACCGAAGTATCCTGCTCAAATTCAGCCTGCCAGCGAGCAGTGGTTCCCGGGTCCGCCAGATCAGATTTGCTCAAAATCTTAATGCACGGCTTGTTACCACGCAGCGCCATAATCACTGGGTTCTGGCTACTGGCAGGCAAACGCGCGTCGAGCAATTCAATCACCAGATCAACATCCGGCAGGATGTTGGTCATCTCGCGAATCGCCTTGTGCATATGACCTGGATACCAGTGAATTGCCATAACGAAAGTGCGCCCTGTTCGTGATTAGTGGTAACTATGCCAACAGCTTCGCCAGCAATGACCCGGATATGCCGGTGACCACTCCCCCTACTCTGGCCTGCGATTAGGCAGTGTCGCGAGGGTATTTGCAGCCCGCACTGCGATGGCCCGGCTTGACCCACTGACCGCCCGCGTTTAGCTCTACACTGTACTCCGACCCCATCGATCATGATAACATTTAAAACGCATCACAGGTCCCGAGCCCTGAGGCAAATACCGCCTGTGCCTTCGGCTTGTGCAACCCTTTAACCCGCTCCGGCAATGGTAATGCTACAAAATACTAATTCGAATATTTTTCCCCGATTAATCCTTGGCTTTGTCGCAATAGGGTTTGTGACTGTGCTCGCATCTTTGATCGTCATCAAACGTATCGACAATGATGTCAATGCCGCGCACCGCTCTTATGAGCAGGCTTTATACGAATTGCGTGAAATCCAGAGCGTTTCGGACCAAGCTGCGCAGAGGCTATTTGGCTACTTGCTAAACGGTTTTGAAGAAGAACTGACGATACATCGTGAATTAGTAGAAGCACTACCCGCAAAATTTGACACCTTTGTCTCCGCGGCTATGTTGGCTAACTCCGGGGAGGGAAGACCGAGGAAATTTTTTTTAACCATTAAACAAAACTGGCAAGATTTCGTGAGCAAGGCAGAAATCGTAATCGTCGACTTCCAGACGAACGGCATAGTCTCTCAAGCAAAGTTGTTAGCCGCTGAAGAATCACTCCACCAATACCAGGGGCTAG
>JABGVY010000147.1 GCA_018645845.1 Gammaproteobacteria bacterium
TCATCCCTGCCCATCTCAGGTGAATTTGGTAACTCAAAGAAGGCCAGCACATTGCCCCTACCTGCGTCCATGAATACATGCATGTAGGGGTCAGGCTCACCGGTAGAGGGGACCTTGTTCTCTGCCATCGCGAGCTTGAATTCCATGCCCAATAGGTCGCGGTAAAAATCTACTGTCTCTCTGGTGTCCCTGCATCGATAGGCAACATGGTGGATTCCTTTAACTGTCATTGCTGTTTACCTTCCACAAATCAATTGAATGTGAGGGGTTTCACTCCCCTGTCGACATCGGTAGTGACTTAAACCCCCGGAATCTGGCTCGATGAGCTCGCTGGCCTGCCCCGGTGAACTTAAGGCGTGGGAAACGGGCTATCAGTTTACCAATGGCGATGCGACCTTCAAGCCGGGCAACATTCAGTCCTGCACAGGTATGAATACCGCTACCGAATGCAAGATGAGGGTTCGGGTTTCGTTCGATGTTGAAAACATCCGGATGATCAAACACTACCGGGTCCCGGTTCGCCGCACCGATACAAAGCGTCAGCACAGTATCCGCTGGTATTTGGACACCGTCTATTGAAATATCTTCTGTCGTTGTTCTATTTCCCAACTGGTTGGAACTCTCGTACCTGAGGACCTCTTCGATCGCAGAATCGATTAGCCTGGGCTGTTTTTTGAGTTGTCCCAGAACATCCGGGAAACGCATCAGCAGTTCAACGCCATTGCCGATCAGATTTGTCGTCGTCTCGTGTCCGGCGTTGAGCAGAAAGATGCACTGGTGATACAACTCAGACTCGGTCAGTCGATAGCCATCAGATTCCCAGCGAAGCAGCCTGACCAGTATGTCATCGTCTGCCGCTGTCATCGCGCTGCGCCGTCGAGATACGAATTCACGGAGGTATTCGAGGAATTCCGACACGCATCGATTGCCTTCATCTAGCCGGGATTGATCAAGACCGACTTCCAGACTGCTTAGAATCGCCAGCGACCATCTGCGCAGCGGGGCCCGCTCAGCCCTGGGCACAGCAAGCATATTGCCAATGATTTCAATCGGTATGGCCGAGGCAAAATCTGCAATGAGATCGAATTGTTTCCTGTCTGCAATGTCGTCAAGCAATTTATCAATGAGAGATTCGATGCCCAACTTCATCTCGACCACCATCCTGTTCGACAACGCATTGCCGATCGCCTTCCTGACATTTGTATGCAGGGGGGGATCGTTAAAAACCAGGCTGGTCGTATGATGCTCAAAAAGCAGTGAGTTTTCGCCAAAGACAGGTTCAAACTGAGTGAACTTGTCCGATGAAAACCGCCTGGCATCCCGGTATACGTGCATCAGGTGTTCGTAATTCGAAATGAAATAGCCTCCACCCGGAAGCTCTAGCACCGGCACCTCCTCCCGCAAAAGCCGATAAACAGGATATGGGTCTGCATAAAATGCGTCAGGCAGATTCCTTAAGTCAAAGTTTTCGTGGCTGGCCGTAGGCATGGGTTCTGTTGTTCTCTCTGTCACGCATTGCTCAAAGTTTTATACCGCGATTCAGGGTCTTGTCGATCAACACAATCATCCACCGATGGGCTCCATTTGTCAGGTATTTGGCGAGAACGTTCACAGTTGCAGGTCATTTCTGTTCGTATGATCGTCAGACACATAATGTTCTTAAAATACCTCATGCGCATTATTGATTAACATGTTAATAAAAAATGGGGACAAGTATAAGAAATAGACCATTGTGCGATTATATGAATAACATATTAAGTTATATAAGAGTTTTCTGGCGGATTTAGAGCGACTGTACTATTATTTAGCGAATCGGTATTATGCGCCAAAATGCAAGTCAAAATTATTCGCACATACCATGGACAAACAGCGGGCGGGGTTAAATGACAGTATGAAAAACAAGAGTGAACGTCTTATGGCTAATTCTAAGAAACTGATTTTCGCTATCTGCGCTGCATTGGTCAGCACCAGTGCAGCGGCAGCAGTGCTAGAAGAGATTGTTGTTACGGCGCAAAAACGCGAACAAAACCTCCAAGATGTTGGTATCGCCGTAACAGCGATGACAGGTGAGCAGCTTGAAGCGCTAGGCTACGACAACGCTCAGGAAGTGACACGCATGGCCGCAGGAGTATCGACTGTTCAACCTAATGGCGAAGCTAACTATGCCATGGCGATACGCGGGGTAGCAGCAAACGACTTTACAACGAACGTCGAGAGTCCGGTGGCAATCTATCTTGACGAAGTGTACATCTCGCAAATGTCAGGTACTGGCTTCGCCCTTTTCGATATGGAGCGAGTAGAAATCCTGAAGGGTCCACAAGGTACACTTTATGGGCGGAATGCGACCGGAGGTTTGGCACACTTCCTTTCTGTTAAACCAAGTCAGGAAAGGGAAGGTTATGCAAAAGTCACGTATGGCGACTATGATCAAATAAAGCTCGAAGGTGCTATCGGCGGAGCGCTCTCGGACACCTTATCAGCAAGACTCTCGGTATCAACCCACGACAATGACGGTTATGTGGAAAACAGACTGGGGGGTGATCTTAACAACGCCGATGATCGTTCTTACAGGTTACAGTTCCTTTGGGAGCCTTCCGACCAGACCGAAGTGCTACTCAGCCTGCGTGCGGCAGACCAGGACATAGACACTGGTTTCTTTGAACATGTCACCTCGTTGGGTGAACCCGGCGAACTCACGCCCGATCTATTCAACTATGTCCTGGGCTACCAGGATACAGATGGAGATGTCTTCGCAGGAGACTATGACGATCCTGGCTACAACGATCTGGAGACTCGTGGCTACAGCCTAACGATCAAGCATGACTTCGATAATGTTTCCTTCACCTCAATTACTGATTTTTCTACCGTTGAACGTAAATACATTGAAGATTCTGACGCATCTCCGGCACCCGTATTTAACTTCTATCTCAACACGGATGCCGAACAGCTTTCTCAGGAATTTCGTTTAAATGGGGAAGGCGAGTCCATGAAATGGGTAGTCGGTGTTTACTATATGGATCTGGACATCAAAGATTCAAACGGCGCTATTACTGATCCATTTGTTGGCCCTGCAGCCACGCCAGGCGCCGAGGCAGGTCTAAGCAACCCTTACACCTCTGATCTACAATCGACTTCTGTCTTTGGTCAAATTGAGTATGCATTATCAGACACTCTTAATCTTGTCATTGGAGCACGGGCCATAAAAGATGAGAAGGATTTCGATTACGCCATCAATATCGTCGAATTCCTCGACCCAGAAGCACGAAATTTTGATTCCTCGACTAACATGAACAATCTAGCTACTTTAGCAACTTACAGTGGATCTTCAGACGACACGGAAGTTTCTGCCCGATTGTCGCTTGACTGGTTGCCGAACGAAAACTCGCTCTACTACGTTAGCTGGAACCGAGGCGTAAAGGGCGCTGGCTTCAATGCGCCGATTTTCCCATTGAGCCCTCCTTCAGGCTATAACGACGAGACCATGTCTTATGGTCCAGAACAACTGGATGCGTTCGAGGTTGGTGCTAAGTGGAGTTTCATGGATGGCCTGGCTAGGATTAACGTCGCTGCGTACTCCTACGACTACGAGGACTATCAGGCTTTTAATATCATTGGTATCGATACGCTAACGGTCAATGCAGAGGCCGACAGCCAGGGTTTTGAAATCGAAGCCCAACTATCACCCGGCGACGGCTGGGATGTGCTCGTTGGCATCGCCTATAATGATATTGACGTTGAACTTCCCGGCGGTATTGACACCACCTCAGTGCAGTCTCCTGAATGGGCGACCAACCTGATGATTCGCAAAGAATGGATGCTCGACATTGGGGCCATTGCCGTTCAATTCGATACCATGTATCGCTCCGAACACTTCTTTTCTCTCACCCGGGCCCCAGCCGTCACTGAAAACGGATATAACTTGAGTAACGTGTCAGTCACCTACACGACCAGTGACGATCGTTGGCAAGCGAAAGCCTTTATAGATAACGTCACCGACGAGGAGTACCTGGTTCAGACCTTCGATCTATCAACAGAGGCAGCCTTTGGAATGACAGAGCAATACTACGGCAAGCCCAAATGGTGGGGTGTCAGTGTAAAGTATAACTTCTAACGATAGACTACCATCTAGCGGGCCTCATTTGAGGTCCGCTACCAACGATGCAACGATCGACAAACCCCAAAGGTTGATTTCTTGTAGTTACGGCTTCCTTCTCTTCAGTAAACCTGTTGTTGATAAAGGGTCGAAATACCTTTGCTGACTAATCGTCCATCACCATGTCAGCCAATAACCACAAACAACAAAAAGCTTGATAGCGTTTAACCACGACTAAACATACGGCGCCACGCTTCTCCAGGAAGCTTGTTAATCAGTTTCCATCACCAGCTTCATGATGGTCGTCAACGTGATTTTTTTCAGTGCTTTTCGGTATTGTTTATGGGTCGTTTCATAACCAATGAAAACCGTTTGTCCTTCAATTGAAGCGCAAATATAGAGTGCTATTTCCTTTGTTCTTTTCTTGCTGAGATCAGGCCGGATATCATTGATAAGTCCAATAAGAGCGCCCATGTAAGTGTCGTAGAGCTTACCCATTTGCTGTTCGGCTTTGTCATCCCTGTTGGCAAGTACCCAGAGTTCAGGAAAGAACATCGTGGTCTTTTTACTGGCAAGATCATCTAAGATATATTCCAGCACGGCGGTCAGGGCGGTGACAGGGTTACCCTGGGATTCAGCCTTCAGGGTCTCGAACTTGATCAGATAGGGTTCTAGTACAGCGTCAAGAAGCGCGCCAAGCATCAGTTCGTAGTTCGAGAAATGATAGTGAAGATTGCCCGGTGATATCCCGGATTCCCTGGCAACCCGCCGCATCGTCACAGCAGATAAACCTTCATCTATCATCAGTTCTCTCGCTACGTCGATAATCTGATCCTTGCGAGAGCCAGCGAATGGCTTAGCCTTCTGGCGGTTTGGTGGTTTCGATGTGATGGTCAAGATTAGAGCACTTGTACTATAATTTGAAGGTAGGTTACTATTCATTAAAAATGCAGGCAATATCATTTGTGCATATCATGGACAAACACTAGGCGGGGTAAAATGTCAGTATGAAAAACAAGAAAGAACGTCTTAACGATTGGGCTGGTGGTGTGAAGCTGTGTACATTGCTGTTGTTAGCTTTCTCTACCCCAGTAAATGCGGAGACTTTTCCTGATCCGCTTCCCGCCGAGCCCGTGCTGATATCTGAATCTCTGGATACGCCATATCCAGCCAGCTACGCGGTGGTGCATGACTTTGGGTTCGGTAGTTTGCCAGATAGTGCATTTAGTCTTGTTGACACACACACAGGTCGCTTCAAAGGCATGATGAGCGCAGGAAACTTTGCGACGTTTGATGTGTCCGTTGACCGACAGGAAATGTATGTGGGGGAAACCTACTACAGTCGCGGAACTCGTGGAGACAGGTCGGATCTTGTCACTGTTTACAATATGAATAATCTGGAGCGGCTTGCTGAAATTGAATTACCGCTTAAGAGGGCTGCAATAGTTGTAAACAAGGGGAGCACAGGAATTACTGCGAGTGGGAAGTTCATGCTGGTTTTCAACCTCACGCCGGCAACCTCTGTATCCGTGATTGATCTGGATTCAAGGAAGGTCGTTAATGAGATCGAGTCCCCGGGTTGCAGCCTTGTTTATCCGACGTTAGAAGACGATTTTTTCATGCTCTGTGGCGATGGTGCCGCCTTGTTTTTCAGCCTGGATAGTTCAGGTCAGGTTAAAAAGCAATCAAAGAGTAAGCCGTTTATTGATATCGACAATGATCCACTATCAGAGAAATCCAGCAAAATTGGAGGCACCTGGTTCTTTGTGAGTTTCCGTGGCAACCTGCAAACAGTTTCAGCAGGGGGAGAACCGCTTGATAGCTGGTCATTGTTATCAAATGATGAACGATCGAAGGGGTGGCGACCAGCTGGCTGGCATTGGACGGCAAGTCACCCTGACGGCCGACTATGGGTAGGAATGACACCCGATGGCTATGAAGGTAGTCATAAGAATCCGGCCAAAGAAGTTTGGCTTTTCGATACCAAGGAGAAGACACGGCTCTCACGTATTGAGCTAAACGTGAGCGCCATGGCTATTGATGTGTCATTAGAGGATGAACCAAGACTTCTCGTGGTCAATGCCGCGGGGGCTCTTGATGTTTACAACGCACAAACAGGCGAATATCAAAATTCAATCCTGGACCTGGGGGCATCGCCTTACCAGGTTCATAGATTACAGTGAGGTAGCAACGATGGATTGGTTGGATAAAGTTACACAACAGGCAGCACGTAAGGTCGCCCACCGCACTTCGCGCCGGAGTTTCTTTGCAAAGTTTGGTGGTGTGTTACTTGGGACGGCGGCGTTGCCACTGCTACCTGTAGCGCGAGCA
>JABGVY010000541.1 GCA_018645845.1 Gammaproteobacteria bacterium
AAAAAACGCGGGTGATGCTGAAGCCAGAAATGATCTGGGAAATTGAAGGAGGGATGAAACTGACGGGTGATGACGTCTATCGAGCCTCTATAGCAAGATCCGAATGGTATCGCGCACTGTTAACCGCGTTTGGGCAGTACGACTATCTGGTTCTGCCGACCGCCCAGCTGTTCCCCTTTTCCGCGGAAACCAACTGGCCACAATCTATTAATGGCCGCGCCATGGATACCTACCATCGCTGGATGGAGATCGTCATTATGGGAACGCTCTCGGGATGCCCGGTCATTAATGTTCCCGCTGGTTTCAGTGACAAGGGCCTGCCGATGGGACTACAGATTATCGCGCCTCGTTATCATGATCAAAGTGCGTTACAGATCGCCTATGCATATGAGCAGGCTTCCCGCTGGAATCTCGATCACGACCCGATCGTCAAGTCAGCCTAAAAAAGAGACTGCTGCAATAGTAGTTTACGGCGTTAGCGTTCTGGCCTTCTGCATGTTGACGGGTGCGTTCGTCGGCGACATTAAGCAACGGTAGATGAAAGACCAGAACAACGGGAAACACCAGGGCTTCCCGCAGTTCCTAAAGGGCGCCAACCACAGAAACCAAAAAAGGTTTAAGGGCCGACGAAGCTATTGCTGATTGCCCTTACTCAGTCGCGCCAGTCTCAACGCCAGTCACGTCAAACTTCATTGTTTTAGCAACGAAATCAACCGTACCTAGCGCCAGATTAATTACGCCATCGCTAACCAGGTCAAAAGAATACATTTTGAATACCTTGCCATCTTTCACGTAAACGCCTTGCAGAGTAGCTGTATTTACTTCCTCACCGTTCTGTGTCCACGCATGTCCTGTGAATTCGCCCCGGTCTTTCAGGCCAATCATATCGGTAAAAATGTAAGACAAATATACGCGACCATAGGGACCTGCATCTCCAGATGCCGATACTTCATAAGTCTTACCATCTCGCGTAAATATGGAGTCAATTTGAAAATCACCCTGGAATTTTTCAGCGCCCAGATTGAGTTCACCTGCATAGGCATTCAATTGAGCAAGAGCTAAGCAGGCTATTAAAACTAATGTAATTACTTTCATTTTTACCTCTTCCTGTAGATAAACTTCATAAGCCGTTTGAAAAAACCTAAATACACGCAAATTGAATGACGGCGCACCACTTCAACGACGTTAGTCACGTGGAAGCCATGAGTTAGTCAGCGGCTTTTATTAGGTACTCAGCAACCCAGGTATCCTCTCCATCACAGCTGGCGTAAGACGACAGGTAGTCGTTTACTGCAGCTGAACCACCGCCATTAGCGATCCAGTTTTCATTAGCCATGAGTTTCGCCATGCTTGTGTAGGACACCAGGTGCATAAATTTGCCTTGACGCTCACCCGCGCCCTGAGCAGGAATAACAATGTTCCAGGCCGCAACCTCCTGGTCATCTCCGTTATCTGTAAGCCATGAAGCATGCTTAGCTTTTAACTGTTCGTAAGAAACGCCCTCTTTAGGAGAGCACCAGTTCATTGTCATTATACGGTTGTCGGTGCTATCAAGTTCCTCGGCATTCATCATTTTGTTGGTGCCGCGAGCAAATTTAAATCTACAATCGCCAAACTCACCCGAGTCCGCAATGATCTTCTGGCCTTCAGCTGACGCTATGAACTTGTCCCATGCAGAACCAAATTCGTCAATATCACCCATGACGAGGTCGATGTAATCAACCGATGGCCGACCAGGCATTCCATGGCTAAACATCGGTGTCAATCGAAGAAGAGAAAGGTTTATATCCATGTTGGCCCAGGCTTTCTTTAACCGGGGATCCATTTTCACCACGTCGGCTAGCGACTTCCCTTCTTTTAAAGCACACACTTCGAATTGCAAACCGAAATTCCTGTCTAGATTGATGCCTCTCCAGGTATTTGTGCCGTCGTCAGCCAAAGCCCCTTGTGTTGAAAAGCCTAGTGCGCAGAGAATAAGTAGAATCTTTTTCATTGATCGATCTCTTTATGTTTTTGTCACTTTTACTCTATCGGACAACATAACGGCCTACAAAATTAGTACGGTTTTGGTTAGCTCGCTCAGGTAGCACCCTGACCTATCGATTCACAGGTGTCGCTTATGCACTCCTAAGAAGCTTCCTTTATAATGAATCCCAATCAAACCTGTACCTGGAGTCTTATGATGAAATATCTATTTCTGCTTCTCACCTTCACATTCCTCGCGGGATGCGAAACAACGTCGCCGACACTTCAAACAGGCGCTAATGCCGAAATAACCTTCGATGGACTACATAGAGTTGATGGTTCCTATATGCAATATGCCTGGCTGAAACCAGACCTTAACCTTGCCGCCTATACAAAGGTCCGTGTGGTTAACGCAGGGATTGAATATCGAGAGGTAAAGCCAGCATCCAGAAGCCCCAGCGCAAATGCCAGGAGAAGTGAATTTCCACTAACAGAAAAGAAGAAGGCCCGGCTGGAAAATATCCTGCGGGAAGTATTTCAGGAAGAACTCCGCAAGAGTAAGTACTTCACCCTGTCGTACGAACCGGGGCCTGATGTGTTGACATTAACCGGTGGCTTACTTGATGTGGTTTCAGCAATACCGCCAGAAAGCGCAGGCAGAAGTGATTTCTACGTGTCCAATATCGGATCGGCAAAACTGGTTCTGGAATTACAAGATTCACAAAGTAACGAGATATTGGCCCGTGCTCTTGATGGCCGTAACGCCCAGCCATTAACCATGCAAAAATCTTCGCCGGGAACCAATGCCCAGGAAGTAAGACGAGAGTTTCGACAGTGGGGTAAACGTTTAACCGCGACTCTCGACCAACTCCATGAGGGTCAGCCCTAAGCTTGCATAATTTTTTGGCTAACTAAATGCACCTGAGGCTAATCGAAGACATTGATTAGCCCTAAAGGTCGGGAATAACAAGGTTCGCCCGGTAAAGGCTTGTCTATCGCTTTAAACAAAGCAAGAGTGCTCTACAAAAATTATAGAACGATCGCATTTGCGCGTATGATACCCCGAGAAATTGGTCGTTTTGTTGCGCCCGGCAATTTTGCGCTGCAATTACGACTAGCAGCCAGGGTTCAAAGCGAGACAAGAAATAAAACGATACAAAACATTTTGCTGCGAGCGCTCGTCAATGACTTGCATGTCGTCGATCAATGTCGCGGCTTTTTGACTGCATCTATTAACAACCAGGAAGAGCTACATGCCTCTGAATAGCAACCTATCGCCTTTTATCACCTGCGCCGTTACAGGCTCAGGCGGGACTCAAAATCGCTCGGAACATGTGCCACGTTCGCCAGAACAGATTGCTAATAGCGCGATTGATGCGGCCAAGGCGGGTGCCGCAATTGTTCATTGCCATGTACGTGAACCTGAGAGTGGCGAACCGAGCCGTCGACCTGAACTTTACCGTGAAGTGCTAGACAGAATTCGTGACTCGCAGACCGATGTGGTTGTTAACTTCACCGCTGGAATGGGTGGGGACATTGTCTTCGGTGATGCAGAGAACCCGCTACCATTGAATACTGCGGGAACCGATATGGTTGGTGCGACGGAACGGCTGGAACACATTGCTGAGTGTTTGCCGGAAATCTGTACCTTAGATTGCGGCACAATGAATTTCGCCGAAGCAGATTATGTGATGACCAATACACCGAGCATGCTAAGGGCAATGGGTCAGATGATAACTGATCTCGGTGTTCGGCCAGAGATTGAAGTATTTGAGACGGGACACCTTTGGTTTGCAAAGCAACTTGTTTCAGAGGGCATCATTGAAGACCCCGTCATGATTCAAATGTGTATGGGTATTCCCTGGGGTGCGCCGGATGATTTGAATACCTTTATGTCCATGGTGAATAATACCCCGGAGAATTGGACTTTTTCCGCCTTTTCTATTGGTCAACATCAAATGTCCTATGTTGCCGCGGCTATGCTCGCTGGCGGGAATCTTCGCGTTGGTTTGGAAGACAATCTGTGGCTCAGTCGTGGCAAGCTCGCGACCAACGCACAGCTTGTCGAGAAAGCCGCCACAATAGCAACCAATATGGGCGCAACGTTGATGGGGCCGGCTGAAGTGCGGGAAAAGATGCAGCTTGTAAAGCGAGCCCCCCGGGTCTGAGCAGGAGTCGAATATGTCCACCATTGAACGTGCTGCGATTATTGGTGGCGGGGTCATCGGCGCAGGTTGGATTGCGCGATTTATTGAAAACGGTATAGATGTTGAGGTCTATGATCCGGCGGCTGACGCTGCGGCTAAGGTCGAAGCCGTTCTGGTAAATTCTCGTTACGCCTATGACAAATTGGTAAAAGTACAGCGACGGCAAGAAGGTAGCGTCACGTTTTGCGATAGCCTTGTTGACGCAGTCTCAAATGCCCAGCTTATAGTAGAGTCCGTGCCGGAACGCCTTGAGATAAAACAGTCCGTTTATGCGAACATTGAGCGCCATGCAGATCGCGATGCAATTATTGTTTCCTCTACCTCGGGAATTATGCCATCGGATCTTCAGTCAGAGATGCAGACACCAGAGCGACTATTGGTTGCGCATCCCTTTAATCCGGTCTATCTGCTGCCATTAGTTGAACTGGTAGGTGGTCGAAAAACAAGCCCAACAGTTATTGAGAGAGCAAAAGCGTTCTATTCATCAATCGGCATGAAGCCTCTGCTGGTCAAAAAGGAAATTGAAGCATTTATCGCTGATCGCCTCTTGGAAGCTATTTGGCGTGAATCGCTGTGGTTGGTCAAGGATGGTGTCGCAACGACCCAGGATATTGATGATGCAGTACGCTTTGGGTTTGGGTTGCGGTATGCACAAATGGGTGTCTTTGATACTTACCGGGTTGCCGGCGGCGAAGCGGGTATGCGCCACTTTATGGAGCAGTTTGGTCCCTGTCTAAAGTGGCCCTGGTCAAAACTTACCGACGTTCCCGAATTTAATAAAGAGTTGGTTGACTTGATCGCCACACAATCGGACCAACAATCCGGCCACCTGAGCATTCGGGAAATGGAGCGCATTCGAGACGATAATCTGATCGACATACTCTGTGCTCTTAAAGGTAATAACTGGGGTGCAGGGAGAACTCTCGCTAACCATGAAGTACGCCTTTTAGAAGCCGCTAACGACCCAAATTGACTCATCTCCAATCAATCAGTCAAGTCGTCCATTTCGGGCAACTGCATCACGGCTAGTTTCGGTAATGCCGACATAAACATAATGCCGTGGTGAGGCGTGTCCAATTCCCCGCGATGAAAAATATAATCGAACACCATTTCGGCGCGATCAGATTCAACCGCCACCTCCAAAACATCTTTTTCCTGCTGTGCTCCTAGGCCAACCATTGAGGAAAGCCTGTTTACCCCGCGAGCATGATAAAAATTTGCATTGCGAATACCGAAGTCATTTATCAATCCTTCTTCAATAAAAGAACCCTTTCCCCGCGGAAGGATACATGTGATCTGTTTTGCATCCTGCAATATCACTTTCACGATGCCCGTCCTACTTTCTCTTTGATTTCGGGGGGGATATAGGTCGCAGCTTTTTCAAGCTTGGTCAGATACATAATACCTGCACCCGGCAGATCCATTTCAGCCGCAAAGTAGATGCGCTCAAAAATCCGATCCGCCTGATCATCCGCCACAAGAATTGTTATAACCTCTTTTTCTACATCTACGGCAAGGCCAAGTAGCCCAAGCCGCTCTCTTACACCACTGCCATACCCATAGTGTATCGTCGCACCCTGAGCACCTGCGTCCTGAGCGGCTTGCACTACTTCATCAGCCTTACCTCTTTGGATAATGCAGGTAATCATCGAAACATCGGTGAGAATCGTAAAATCACGTGTCGACATAGCTATCTCCTTTTACTATCAGGCGCCGCTTCTAACGTAGTGTCTAGCAAAAATATCAAACGACACCATCAGTTTCAGCGATATCATCTGACATCGCATGACTCTTGAAAATCTTCCAGCGGATATACAAGCCCGTGCTTAGCACGGCAATAATAGGACCAATCGAAGCCATTGAAAGAATTCCAAAACCCTCAACCGCTCCTAATGCGTTACCAAAACCAAGGCCCATAGCCAACACCAAAGGAACGGTAACCGGCCCGGTTGTGACGCCCGCACTGTCCCATGCAATATTCACATACTCTTCGTTCGATGCATATGTCAGACCGATAGCGATCAGGTAACCCGGAACCAACAGGTAAGCGATTGGAATTTCAAAAATTATCTTTGCAACGCCCAGAGAAATCCCACACGCAACACCAAGAGACACCGCATACATCAGCGTCGATTTTTTAAATGATCCACTCGTCAAACTCTCTACGGTCATACCTAGCGCGTTCAACGCAGGCTCAGCGAGGGTTGCACCAAAACCGAGTATCCACGCGAACCCGACTGCAATAAACAGGCCGAAAGAAAGCACATACAACGGTGAACCCTGTACAGACTCTAACGCAGTGAAAGCTGCAGGCACTACCCCTCCACTCTGCCCTCCTAGCTTCGAAAGCCCGTAGCTCAAACCCAAACTAAAGACAATCATGCCGATGACGCAGAGAAATATGCCGAAACTAACAATCTTTGCATGTGGAATTCGCTCACCCAACAACAACACCATTACGAGCAATAGAAATATCACCAGGGGCACAATGGCTCTGATACCACCGACAATCTCGACTCCGGGAGATGACTCGTACCAGGGTATTTGACCCAAACCCGTCGTCGCCACTGTCGCGGCGGTTATAATCTCGTCAGGAGAATAGGACAATGAAAGCGTCAGCGCGAGGACCATTACCGCGACAATAGGAAACAGAGATGCCAAGGTTACGATACCAAACCCTGACATAGCATCACTACCTCGACCTGCTGCTCGCGCAATCCCGATACCAAGCGACAATACCAGTGGCACAGTGACTGGCCCGGTTGTTACAGCACCGCAATCGAAGGCCAGCCCAAGCACCTTCGATAGCTCTGCATCAAGCGCCATGTATATAGCGATAAGTAACACAGGCACCAGCGTCATATAAATCAACGGCTTTAGGCTCCAGCCGTAAATAGATCGAATCGTTCCCAACGCTGCTGCTAGTCCGACACCCACACCGACGCTTAACACCAGTGAACCTGACCACTGGGTCAGTAAAAAGTACAGGTAAGGTGCCTGATGCACGTTAACTAAAGACCCTGCGATTTGCAGAGCGCCAATTGCAGGTTCGGCAAAGGTCACGCCAATACCCAACAGAAATACCACAACGACGACGGTCATTAATTTTGCTCTTGCCGGCAAGGACGTACCCAGAGCTTCACCGAATGGCATCAAGCCCACCTTCAGCCCTTCCATAAATAACATCAAGCCGACTATCACGGCGACCAGACCTGCAGTAATAACGCTGGAATCCGCAATTGGTTGGCGAAGAATGAACAACTGGAACAACACGAGGTAGATTGCTAGGGGAGTTACAGCGCGAAACTGTTCATTGAATCTAACGGAGAGATAAGGTTTCAACAGCCTGTAGATATCGCCACTACCTGCTGCAATCGAGGCAGGCCTATATGGTTTTTCATTGCCCTGCGCATCATATTCAATGGGGGGCACCATTTTGTTGTAACTAAGCTTGTCGACGTGCACATAGAGTTCACGGGTATATCCACCAAAAGATATTTTGCCGTCATTCGCCATGGTTAGCCGCCATAAATTTAGAATACATCAAGTAAGTTGAATCGATGCCGCTATTTACTGCTTCTAGACCAACGACAAATGACCTCATATGCTTCAGTTGCCAAAGTATTTAACACAAAATGGCCTTCGGAGACAATTACCTGCGGCCGCTATCCAAGCCAAGAACGCGGCTAATAGAGCCACGATAACGGCACGCGATCATCACACTCTTTTCCCGGGATTCAACGCGACGATCCACAAAAGTGACTGATTATCCTCTCTCTTTCAAAATCTGTCAGACTGATATCATTCCCATTCATGCTTTAGACTAGCGGATAAAAGGCCGGCGCGGCGGGTCCTAAAAGTTGAGATAGATTATTGAGAAAATTTAAGTTTTGTCCCATGTGCGCTGCACCCTTAATCGAACGACGAGTTGACCGTCACGAATGCTCCGTCGAGTGCGGCTTCGTTAACTACGATAATCCAACGCCGGTGGCGGCTGTAGTGGTCGAATACGAAGGGAACATAGTGCTCGCTCACAATCGATCATGGCGAAACACGTTTTACGGATTGATTACAGGTTTTGTCGATCATTGCGAGGGCCCGGCCGAATGCGCTGTTCGCGAAGTTAAAGAAGAACTCAATTTAGACGCATCGACGCCGACATTGATCGGAGTTTACCCATTTGAGCAAATGAACCAGGTCATCATTGGTTACCACCTTACAGCGACAGGCACTATAACGCTGAACGAAGAACTGGACGGCTTTAAACTGGTTTCACCAGAGGACTGTCTGGTGTGGCCCTCGGGAACAGGATACGCCCTGCGCGATTGGCTGTTACGATTAGGCTTTAAACCACAGACAATCGAGCTACCCTGAACAAGAATATTCCGAAGCTGCGGAACCCAAAGTCAGCACACAACCAAGGACAGATAACCTTAACCACCGACTATAAAATCATGATGGTCCGAAAAAACAGTCTGCACCGACTAACTTTCTCAATGTTTCTAGCTTTGATGCTCATCACAGTTTGCGAAGCCAATGAACCGTTGCCCGAGGCCGTGCCCCGAAGCATTGAAACCATTGCCGATGATTACGTCGAGGCATTACTCTTACGCTATCCCAGCATTGCGACTTCTTACGGGTTGCAAGGCAGACGACATAACCGACTTTTCGATAATTCTCTTCCGGCCCTTTCACGCTGGCAGGCGAAAGAAAATGCCCTTCTAAAAGAACTACTTGGGCAGGATGCAACGTTTACCGTCGGCAGCCGGGACTGGGTCACTTATGGGTTTCTTATCGAAACGCTCAGCGCTAGCCAGGCGACGCGAACCTGCCGAAAGGAACTTTGGGAAACCAGTACCGCCACAGCCTGGCACACCGGTTTACCGTTCATTTTTGATGTGCAACCGCTCGCAACAAAAGCAGAGCGGGACGATGCACTGATACGTCTGGATGCCGTTGCCGGCTATATCGATACGGAAATCAGTAACCTGACGCTGGGTCTGACGAAAGGTTATTCCTCTCCCCGACTCACCGTGGTTGAAGTCCCCGCTCAAGTTCGAGCCTTACTCAACCCGGACAACCCTTTCCTGAACATGGGTCGACGGTCTGGTGATAGCGGGTTCGAGGCCGCTGTAAGCACTATCTATGAGCAATCTATTCAACCCGCTCTCCATCGATTTATCGATTACATCGAAACCCAGTACCTACCGAATGCCCGAACTGGAATCGCGATCAGCAACAATCCTGACGGCGCGCAATGCTATAAGGCTTTGATTCGAGCGTTCTCTACCCTACCGGCAACGCCCTCCGAGATTCACGCTGTGGGACTTGTGCAAATGGCCGGCATTCGAGCAGAGATGCGCGCTGTAATTGACACCCACTTCAACGGTGAAGCCACCGAAACATTCCTGCGACGTATCAATCAGGACCCGGAGTTCACCTTTGAGAGCGAACAAGCCGTACTCGAGTTTTCGATACAGGCGCTGGCCCAGGCGCGCCCCAGAATGAATGAAGTCTTTGACCTACTGCCAAAAGCATCGGTATTGATCAAACCTTATCCCGACTTTGCGGCTAGCGGCAGCGGGGAATACCATTCCTCCTCCGAGGATGGCACACGACCGGGAATCTATTACATTGCAGTAGGCGAACCCAACTTACGGACCCAGGCAACCCAACAATCCACGCTCTATCATGAAACCTATCCGGGCCACCATCTTCAAGGAGCACTTGCGCTCGAATTAGGTGACAAGGTTCACCCTATCGCACGCTATCTGGGCAATGCGGGCTATGGCGAGGGTTGGGCGCTTTATTCCGAAAGACTTGCGGACGAGCTCAATCTTTACTCCCGGCCGTTGGACCGAATGGGCTTATTGTCCGACCAGGGCGCCAGGGCGGCCCGGATGGTCATCGATACCGGCATTCATACCCTGGGCTGGAGCCGAACCCAGGCGGTCGACTACATGCTCAATAATTGCGGCTGGTCTCGACTCGACATTGAAAACGAAATCAATCGCTACATTTCCTGGCCTGGCCAGGCCAACGCATACATGTTGGGTATGCTCGAAATCAATCGCTTACGCGCATTGGCACAAGACCAACTAGGCACGCAATTTGACCTGAAGACCTTTCACCGGCGGGTTCTGGAAAATGGCAGTGTCACCTTGCCCATGGTGGAAGCCGCGATTCTGGATTGGATAGAACCCACACCAATCAGAGCGCCTCGTTAGCACTCGCGCCAATAGAAGCGCTCACCTACTTAACAGGGGGCTGATACCCACGGAGAAGAGTGCATGAGTAGCCCGTAATCATCCAAAAGGGCCCGACCAGCTGATTAGTAAAGCGTCGTTGCTTCGTGTTCCCTAAGACCCTCGTCCAGCTCATCCACGGCGATACTAAGTTTGCCGTGATCGACCAGCGCTTCGCCATAGGTCGGTAGGCCATCGACCGGGCCCCACCGCTCTGGCGACCAAAGGTTCGATCGCACCACAGCCTTACCGCAGTGAAACATCGCTTCTTCAACGTGCACAATAATCGCAAGGCTCGGCGTTTTACCATTGACTGTCATGGTCTCCATCAGCGATGGGTCGCGCGTCAGACTCGCGCCGCCACTAACCCGAACCACTTCTCGTCGGTTTGGCACCATAAACAGCAAACCGGCACGTGGGTTCTCTAAAATATTTTGAAAGGTATCTGCTCGATTATTGCCCGGTCGGTCGGGTATGGCGATGGTGTTCTCGTCTAACACCTGCCAGGCGCCCAGCGGATCCCCTTTGGGCGCCACGTCAATTTGACCCGACAGGCTGTAGGTCGACAGGATCAAAAAGGGCGACCGCTCTATCCATGCTCGACAATGATCATCGATGTGATCAATGCACTTCGTATCCTGGGTGTATTTTACCTCTCCGATTAGGTCTCTGATTTCAGCAATTGAAGTGATGCGATTTACCATTTTCTAACCTTTAATTTATGAATATAAACACAAGATATTTCAAGAGCTAACGCCTCATTAAGAGGTTAAAAATTATTTGCTTAAATGTCGAGAAACGAAACAGAAAACTGTCTTCGGTCCTGACTGGAGGTGCTTGAATAAACCCCGCACAAGATCGGGTTGACTCGCCAGTTTGCATACCTTTTTAGAAATGTTAGCTTTGTATTAGCCTAGCGAAAAGTCAGGTGTGCTTTTGACGGCGCCTTTGCGCAAACCATAAACGAATAGCGGAACGAAGAGGAGACGTTAATGTCGCAACCAAAGTCATCAGCAACTGCAAGTGTGCAATCCACCTCCCCTTTTCTGGCGGCCACTAACGACCCAGCCCTGAAGCGAACCATTGAGCGGGTTGATAAATTGGGTTTAACGAGCAATCTATTAGAACTCAACCTACAGGGTTATACGGTTGTAAAATCTGTCCTATCTCAAGATCGAATCGATCGGGCAAAAGCGGCGATTCTCCGTCGTGTTGAAAGCACTGTGCATAAATCGATCGATCCCCACACGGCAACCAGCGATGACTTCAACGGAATGAGCTATCAGCACTATCTTCTTTTCGATGACGCGGTTTTCCCGGAAATCTTGCTTGAACCGAAACCCCTGGCGTTGATTGACTATTTATTAGGAGAAAGCTGTGTTCTTTCCTCAATGGGAAGTCATTTTCGAGGACCGGGCGGCATGCCGTTGGGGATCCACGCCGATGGACAAACTGATGGCTTCCTTACCGACGCAGCGTCAATCGCCAATTGCAATTATGCACTCACGCCATACAGCCAGGAGCAAGGTGCTTTAGTGATATTTCCCGGCAGTCATCTTAAAAAACGTCAACCAACGCTGCATGAAAATTGGAAAACTAATGACGAGACACTTGTCGACATTATGGACAAGAAACTTAGCCGATTAGAACTAGATAATGTGAACTGGAAGCTTCCTCACGGTGCCGTAACCATGGACGTTGAACCTGGCGATGCGGTCATCTGGCACGGAAATACATGGCATGGAGGTTGGCGCAGAGATGCTCCAGGCGCGCGCATTAACCTTGCTGCCTATTTTTGCAGGCCATTTATGTCGACCCAAGAGCGACGCGGCGATGACAGATACCCAGAAGTTTTCGCACGCTATGCCGATGATCCGAGGTTCGCAAAGCTATTAGGCGAGAAAACCTTTAATGGCTGGCGAGAAGAGGGACCAGACTTCACCGGCCAAAAAACGAGCCCTCGAGGACTTTACGATTGATCCTTAGGTAGCGTTTACAAATCTAGGCCGGCATCACCTGCCAGAGTGACCGGCACTCTGGGAAAGCGGCTTGTGCGTGCTTGACTTCAGCATTTGGTTTTGAGGCTACTGTAGCTTCTGCATCATTAGCGCCTCAGTAGAATCAAGATCCGCGCGCAATGATCTTGCACCCATAAAGTAATGAAAAGCTGCCCATAGGTTCGCTAAAACACACAGACACAGGGCATAGCGTAGTGAGTCAATCCTGAATTCTGGTGAAAGCAGGTCGCTAGCGATACCGACAAAATATGGGCCTAACCCCATGCCGATGATATTCAACATGAACAACAACAAAGCAGAGGCCACCGCTCGCATCCTCAAGGTCACCAGACCCTGGGTCATGGCGAAAGATGGCCCAAGATACATGCCCCCCAATACTGAAACGACCGCAAGGGCTGGTATGACTGCAATTAAGTCTTCGTATAGATAGGCAGTGAACTGGAATGGCACCATGAGAAGGGTCGAAATCCCGGCAATCCACAAATACCAGCGCCTGTCTGCGGTCCAGTCGCTGACCTTGTCTCCAAGATATCCTCCAGCAAAAGTGCCGATAGCGCCGATACCTGAGATTATCGCCAGCCACGAACCGACTTCTGTAATAGGCATTTCGTGACTGCGAATCAGGAACGGCGCATTCCAGGTTCCAGCGCCGTAACCGACAAAGGCGTGCAGGCCTGCAGCGAAGCCGATGTGCCTGAAGGAACGACGGTGCCAGAGAAATTTAAAGACCTCTTTCAGCGAGGGTGCCGGCTCTGTAGTTTTAGCGACCGCTGCTTTGACTGCAGCGGTTTCAGATAAGCCTCTGGGTGGTTCGCGTAGTGTCCCGAGTATCAGCAGTGCGACAAAAATTCCAGGCACACCCACCAGGAAGAAAGTCATTCGCCAGCCAAGCTCTGATGCGCCCCAGCCTCCCACATAGTTGCCGATCATGGAACCGAAAGGGATGCCCAGAGCATAAATGGACAACGCCGTTGCTCTGGACTCGATGGGGAAATAGTCCGAAATAAGTGAGTGCGAGGGCGGACTAGCGCCTGCCTCGCCTACGCCGACACCTATTCTTGCAAGCAGAAGCATCGTAAAGTTACTTGCTGCACCACACACTGCCGTCATCGCACTCCATATTATCATGGAGATCGCGAGAACCTTGGTGCGGCTCCAACGATCTGCCAGGGAGGCTATCGGAATACCGAGGGTTGCATAGAACATCGCAAACGCGAGCCCGCCAAGTAAACCCAGTTGTGTATCTGTGAGCAATAGTTCGTTTTTAATGGGCTCAAGTAGAATAGAGAGAATAGAGCGGTCGATGAAATTAACGACATAGCCAAGGAACAGGACGCCCAGGGCATAGTTTCTATATTTCTTCGAGTAGATCGTGTTTGCAACGCTAACATCTGACATATTTGATCTACATCCACATTGATATGGTCGGTTAATCTCCGACTGTATCAGGTTTGAGAGCAGGAACTATCAAACGGGAATAGATACAAATAAAAGTATTTTCCCAAAACTGCAAAAATACCCGAAAGGGGGCATCTCTGGGAATAGATCCTGATAAATGCCTGGCCCTAGTTTTCGCGGGGTTTTTATCTGAAACCTTGGGCCAGGCTGTGGTGAAGAATCCACCAGGTATTCACTGTTCATCACCGCGATTGCTGGAAACAGCGAGTTTGCTTCGCGTGATTATCTGGCATTCCGAACATTGCATGAGGATCTTGATGCCAACAATCATCTGGTTGAGCCATCACCTATTACTGAGTAGACGGGGTATGATCTTGCGCAAAGCTTCAAGGGGAAAAGTTGGGAGGATGCCATGAATTCAGGCAGGCAACATAACATGCGCTTGAAGTCACGCCCCGCGGGAGCTAGGATGAAACGACCGCGGTTCAAATGTGAAACACATTTGAACCCTCGGCATCTTAAACGCTTAATTGGGTGTTAGGTGACTCCGTGATTCACAAGTGTCCAGCATGTGGCTACCAGCTTTCAACATGGGAGAAACTTCTTAACAATTCCTCTGGCAGTTGTTGTCGCTCATGCATTAGAACTGTCCTAGTAGCGAGTAAGAAAGTCCAGCGCCTGGAATTGTTAATATTTGTCGTTACACTCTGCTCGATAATTGTGGCTCTCCCGACACTCAACCTGGATGAGTGGATTGCAGGTGGGTTGGCCTTACTAATTCTCCTAGTAAGTTTCGGTTTGATAATTTGGATTCGACTCAAGGCGAACCTATATGCAAAGGAACCTCCACCTATGGATGGGGGCGCCACCTAACATGCCGTTGAAGTCGTTCCCTACGGTCACTCGGAACAAGCAACTTGTCACCTGGCTTGCTTGCGCAACCCAAGCGCCAGCAGTCCTGTCCGCTTAATAGGTTGTTAGGCGTCATGGAGAGTCCCACTGAGCTGCTACGATGGACGTTAATTTTATCGTGTTTAGGCAGTGGAATGATGGCTGGTCTTTTTGTCTCTTTCTCAACATTCATGATGAAAGCACTTGGTTCACTGGATTCTTCGAACGGAATGCAAGCGATGCAGGCGATCAACCGTACCATCTTAAGACCAAGCTTCTTATTGGTGTTCTTAGGAACCGCAGTTCTAGCGGCAGTATCCGGGTTTATCGCCTATGCATTAGTCAAGCCTTGGCTATATATCATTGCCGCAGCCGCGATATATATTTTTGCTTGCATTCTCTCAACTGGATTATTCAATGTCCCTCTAAACAACCTCTTGGAGCGAGCTGATGCGGAAACAGATGAAGGACAACGTCTCTGGAGAGATTACCTAAGTCAATGGACAAATTGGAATCATGTGCGGTCATTCGCCTGTGTGTTGTCGACGATACTCCTTGCATATTCACTCTCTGAGACCGGGGGACTTTAACGTTGCCGCCCAACATAGAGTTCAAATCGCTTTGCTCGGTGCCATGTAGCTGTCATTTGGCTTGCCTACGCAACCCAAACGCCCGGCAGCTGCGCCGCTTAACTGGTTGTTAGGCGGCAAGCGTGTGACTGCTGCATCTCAGATCAGCAAAATCCTTACGGCCTACTATGGCCTTTATCAAGCAGTCCACATTCTGGTGAACATTCGCGGCACATGGATACTTATGTCTGGCTCCCAACTCGATTTTCCTGCGCCACCTCCACCATCTGGTTGGCCTGTTGAGGTTATCCATTTCATGATTGCGATTGGTGTACTTGATTTGATGAATGCAATCGCTTCGGTATTCTTTGTTTACGCGTTCTTTCATCGCAGACCTAACGCTTTCTGGCTAGGCAACCTTACGCTCTCAATTTCAGTTTATGCGTTTGGACTTTATACTTACTGGACATATGCAAGCAATGCATGGGTGGCGGGTAATATTTGGGCTTATGTGTTTGTTTCAGTTACATTCATTCCTATACTAGTTTTGTGGTGCATGTATTGTTATTGGGGCATTCGGAATGAACTCAAATTTGGTAAGCGCGCCTAACATGCAGTTGAAGCCGCGCCCTGCGGGCGCTCGGACGAAGTACCTGCGGTCAAAATGTGAATCACATTTTGATCCTCGGCGTCTTCGCCGCTTAACTGGGTGTTAGGCGGATGAACTCCAAGCATCGATGGACATCAAGATTCGTGGTTTTTGTCGCAATTGTACTTCTCTGTAGCGGGTGCGGTCGTTTTGTAGAACGCGAGCTTCAAGGAGTTGGTGCAAGAGCACCTAGTGACTTTGAGTTTCTTGGTGACAAGTATCCTTGCTATCTAGAACTAGAGAAAGGAGAGGTCGCCTTGAGGGTGAACTGTTTTGAGATAGGTGGGTCACTACACATACACTCCTCTCGCTGGGCAAACTTGCCGAGATTTGAAGGAGAAAGCTGGAGAGATAGCATACGTAGGCAGCCTGAGGTCAGGATTGAGATAGAAAAGAAGATATACGCAATGACGGCAACAGTTATTGATAACGAGGAGCTTCGTCGGAGAATGCTAAAAGATCGCGGCTACATCTACCCCTGGTCGGGAATCACCATTTTTCGTTTTGAACCCCTATCTAAAAACGAGATTCGAGGGTGACGTCTACCATGCTGCAGTTGACGCCGTGGCTTCGCCACTCGGACGCAGTCAGCCGACACGAATTGATTACTGGTTTTTACACTACTTCTTCAAACTTCGAGTGTGACGTCCCTCACACCAAATGGAAAAGCTGACACTCCCTGGGCAGCCTTTCGTCTTATCCGCTGCGAGCCCAGCGCAAACCCCGCTAAACGGCGAACGGGTTCGCCCCACCACGCGCGACTGAGTACAATTTTTGGCGGTTTCGCCTGCAGGTTTTGAATGTAATCAACCTCAATTCTGCGTTCTTTCTCTATGCTCTGCAGTGCGGAGGTCATCTCTGTTACTGATGTCGACGGGTTGTTCAATATAGGCACCAGATAATTAGCGGCAACAATCGCATCGCGCAGCGCAATATTGACGCCCTGCCCACCCACCGGTGACATCGTGTGCGCGGCATCCCCAATCAACAAGACCCCGGGCCCACTCCAACTATCGACGCAGTCAGACACGGTATCAAGGAGAAAAGGCTTTTGGGCAGCAGCGCTGTGAGCCCGTAAATGAGCCGCTAAATCGGGTGACACATGGCGCGCCATTTCTTCTATCCATGCTTCAATTCCTTTGTCGCGAAGCTCTCCAAAGGTCCCCTTAAGAATAACCCACCCTAGTTGCAAACTGTGATCCCAGGTATGGTATGCCACTAGCAAATGTCCACGACCAACATAGGCTTTTACGCCTGGCCAATCCTCCGGGCAAGGAAGTTTGCACCAGACAATGTCCATGGGAGGACTATTTTCGGTCACACCGTGATCGAGATGTTTGCGGACTACCGAGTTTCGACCATCTGAACCGATAACCAGGTCGGCTGGCAGAAACCTATCACCGTCATCATCTCGAATGGTGACACCTGTAACAGCCCCACCTTCCTCAACCAATTCTTTCACTGACACGCCACGTTCAAATTTAAACCTGGGAAGTTTTTCGGCTTCTGCCACAATGGCTTCAAGTAGCGCAGGTTGAGAAATCGCAAGCGGGGGATGTCCCTGAAAAAACTCAGGGTCGAGATGTTCGGCCACTATCTGCTTGCTATTCATGTATAACGTAAAGTCTGGCGCGGCATGACTATCTGTTTGCGCCAACGCTTCACCGAGCCCCATCTGATGCAGTGCTTCGATTCCACTAGGCATCAAGATTTCACCACGAAATTCCCTGGCGAAATCTCGACGCCGCTCCACCAGTGTCACAGCTATGCCACGATTCGCCAGCAAATAGGCAATACTTGCGCCTCCGGGCCCTGCGCCAACGACCACCACGTTTTTCATGGCTAAGCCTTATGAGACGTTTAAAAAAAAGAGAATAACTATTTTCACAGGGATATTCAGTCGATATTCTGAATATCGAAGCAGCATCCAATGGCTTTCAATTAGCGAGCAACGGAAATTGATTGCCTGATAACCGCTATACACTGTCAGGGGCTGGCAAAGCGTTCGGGTTGCGTAGCTCAAAATGGCTAAACAAAATCAACCTCAATGGAACCTGATTTTCCATAATCAGCAAAGACACGATCCCCCGCCTTCACAGGCACGGGCCTTGTAAACGAGCCGGAGAGAATAACCTGGCCAGGCTCAAGGGCGATTCCATGCGGAGCGAATCGTTTGCACACCCAGCGGATACCATGTGCAGGATGGCCCATCACCGCCGCGCCCATACCTGAATCTTCAATCTCATCATTAAGATAGAGCAAAGAACCAGCCCATTTGAGATCTATATCCTCCGGCGCAACTTTCTCGCCACCACAAATTATCCCGGCATTCGCCGCATTGTCAGCAATAGTGTCACACACATTTCGGGTATAGCCCGTTTCAGGATCGACCCGACGACTTCTAGCCGAAATGAGTTCAAGCGCGGGCTGTACATAATCCGTGGCGTCCATCACCTCTTGAATAGAAACATTGTCTCCAAAAAGTCGCTTTTTCATCACGAACGCAAATTCTGATTCAATTCGCGGATCTAAATAATCTGCGGCTTTAAGCTTCGATTGATTTGGGAACAGCATCGCATCTGTCAGCACACCGTAATCCGGCGTATCGATATTCATCGCAACTTGCATCGTGCGCGAGGTCAGGCCGATCTTATATCCAATAATTTTTTCGCCATCCCTCAGCCTGCTGTCTATCCAGGCTTTTTGAATAGCATAGGCGTCGTCCATGTCCATACTAAAAGACATCGATAGCGCCTTAATTTGTTCATGTTTCTTTTCCGCCTGGTACAGACGATCCGCCGCATCCGTAATCTGTTGTTGGGTCAACATCCTAAAAATTCCTGCTGTTAAACTTCACCTTTTCTTCCAACTCCCGCATCTCGTAAGAGAGCGTCACCGAATACTCAGCCATCAGCGGCTCGAGATGTTCCAGCATGATTTTCCAGAACGTTTCACCGGCTTGCATTCTGGTCGGTTCATCGCGGCCGCGACCCACTTTCATACTGAGGTTGAGAAAACCTTTATCAGGGGCACCATCGGCAACGCGGAAGTGCTCACACTTGATAGCCCTGCTTCTCATTCCAGCCATCGGAAATATATTAGTTTCCGCCGCCTTCTGGTGCATCTTTTGCATTAAGCCCTGCAGGTCTAACAGTTCCTCTGGCAGATTAGCGGAGTACTCATAAATAAAATGTGCCATGTTTTTTACCCCCCAACATCTATAGCCTAAACCGGAAACTCAACATTGATTTGCCCCGTGCCAGAGCTGCCAAAGTAAGGACTGATAACCTCTGCCTTACCTCGGTACTGATCCCACCCTAATGCACCCAGCAACATTGCAGTGTCGTGCATAAATCCTTCACCGTGACACTTGTTCGCATACTCGGGCAATATTTCCGTGAAGCGTTCCCAGTCACCGTTCTGCCACATTTCAATCACACGATGGTCAAATTCTTCCAAAAAGGGAGACCAGACTTTATGCAAAAACTCATCGGCGGTACCATTTTGTGCAAACCTGTGTGACAAGGACCCAGAAGCGAATATGGCAACTTTACCGTCATAATCATTTTCGATAGCCGACCGAAGCGCCCTTCCCGCGGTCGCGCTATCCTTCAGGTCATGCACCATAAGCAAAGAGGCAATTGAAACCACTTTGAAGTGCCGGTCTTCATTCATATAGCGCATAGGGACCAGGCTGCCGTATTCTAAACTCAAGCTGGTATCCTCATGAGCCCGCATGGACACCCCTGCTTTTGTGACAGCATCTGCAATCAGGTGGCCAAGTTCAGGGTTACCATCATATTCGTAAGGTAAATTTTTAATGAAGTGAGGTAATTCGTTACTTGTATAGATTCCTTTAAAAAGCGGCGCGTTGTTCAGGTGATAGCCTGAATTGACTAACCAATGTGTATCAAACACAACAATCGTATCAACACCCAGAGCGCGACACCGTCTTGAAATTTCCCGATGGCCTTCGATCGCGTGATCTCTGCAACCCTTGTGCGGCCCATCCATCTCAGACAGATACATAGAGGGGACATGCGTAATTTTAGCTGCGTAGGCGAGTTCGCCCATGGTAAATCTCCTTCTCTACACTCTAAACGGTCTATCTACCCAAGACGGGTACATTGTGAAGGTCATGTGCAATACAAACGTTCTTGGTTTCCATGTAAAAATCGAAACTAAAGTCACCTCCGTCCCGACCTATCCCGCTGGCTTTCATGCCACCAAAGGGTGATGGCAGGTTCCTGTTATTCTCGGAATTAAACCAGAGCATACCCGCCTCCAAATTCTTTGCCAGACGCATTGTTCTCCCCACATCTTTAGTCCAGACATACCCAGCCAGTCCGTACGGCGTATCATTAGCCATCCGAACGGCATCTTCTTCTGAATCAAATGTCATCGCCGTCAACACCGGGCCAAATATCTCTTCTCTTGCGACCCGCATACTGTTATCGGCCTCTGTGAATAGAGTCGGGCAAATATAATTACCATCACCCAGGGTTTCTATTGCATAACCACCTACGGCTGTTGTTGCACCATCGCTTTTCGCGACATCCATATAACTCATGACTTTTTGAAAATGCGCCCGGCTGACAACCGGCCCTACCTCTGTCTCAGGATCAAGGGGATGACCGACCTTCAGGTTTTCTACCCTTTCTTTAAGCGCAGCCATAAACTCAGCCTGGATCCCCTGTTGCACCAACAACCTTGAACTCGACGTACAACGCTGACCGTTAAGGCTGTAAAGCATAAACACCACGGCGTCCAGCGCACGGTCAAAATCGGCATCATCAAAAACGATGACAGGGTTTTTACCACCCAACTCAAAGTGAACGCGTTTTAGCGTATCGGCAGCCTGGCGCATGATATGCGTGCCGGTAGCACTTTCACCGACTAACGCGACAGCTTTGATTGCCGGGTGTTCTGTCAACCGTTTACCCGCGGTTTCACCAAAGCCATTGACGGTATTTAGGACACCATCCGGAATCCCTGCCTCTTTGGCAACTTCAGCCAACAGCAGCGCACTCAGAGGTGACATTTCCGCAGGTTTGTGCACAACAGTACAGCCCGCCGCAAGTGCCGGTGCAATTTTCCAGGTCGATAGCATAAACGGTGTATTCCACGGCGTGATAACACCCACCGGCCCTACCGGCATTCGCATGGTGTAATTGGTATGAACATCCTGGTAAAGCGCTTGGCCATTGACAGCTTCAGGCGCTTTGTCAGCAAAAAAACGAAAGTTGTCTGCTCCCCTGAGTGCCGCCTGCTTCATAAATCGAATTGGCTGCCCACAGTCCATCGATTCGATCAGTGCGATTTCCTCTGCACGCGCGGCAATTTTGTCTGCAAAGTGGTTAAGCAGTTTCTTACGAGCGGCTCCAGACATATCCCGCCAGTCGGCGAAAGCAGCCTTGGCGGCATCACAAGCCCGGTCTATATCCTGATTACTACCGGACACAACCTTACCGAGTGTTGTATTGTCAACGGGTGTAAAGTTCTCAAAGGTCTCAGCGTTTGTGGGCACTTCAAATTGGCCGTTGATGAAATGCCCTGTGATATTCTCACTAAATCTTTGCAGATAAGATTTCGCTTTGCCCAGATTTTCCTCATTGCTCACTTTGTTGTTCGACATGCTCTCACCTTAATGCCTTATTACATAACATGTTAATCAATAATGCTGGATAATACCATTTTATTGGCTTATTATCCGAATATATCCATAACAAGTTAAGCTATTAAGGTTTTTACTATGCGCTTTCTCTCTTTCATGAATGGCCACCATTCCGCTCAATCCCATAGCTCCTGGGGCGCCATTACGGAGCAGGGAATCATTGACCTCGGCGGACGAATGAAATGCGACTTCAAGCAGGCCATTAGTAGTGGTCGCCTGAATGAGGCGCAAGAGCTCGCTTCCGGGCTATCGCCTGATGTAAACACTGATGAGATCACCTATCTTCCACCTGTTGCTAATCCCGAAAAAATTGCCTGCATTGGCGTCAATTACGCTAACCGGAACGCTGAGTATAAAGACGGATCCAAAGAAGCAAAATTTCCGAGTCTCTTTATGCGAACACCCGATTCCTTGGTAGGCCATGGTCATCATCTGCTGCGACCACCTGAGTCAGACCAATTGGATTATGAAGGCGAGATTGTCGTCATCATAGGTCAGGGGGGTCGCCGCATATCAGAAGACAATGCCTATGATCATATCGCAGGGCTCACTATTATGAACGAGGGGACGATCCGGGACTGGCTAAGGCATTCTAAATTTAATGTTACGCAGGGTAAGAACTTTTACCATTCTGGTAGCGTCGGCCCCTGGATGGTCACCGCCGATGAATTCACCCCCGCCCTCTACGAGGATATGACCGTGAGAACTCGGGTCAACGGCGAAGAACGGCAGCACGATACAACCAACAACATGACCTTCCCAATCAAGTACCTGATCGCGTATATGTCACAGTTTTTCAATCTAAAACCCGGGGATATGATTGCCACTGGGACGCCCAATGGTGCCGGCGCTCGATTCGAGCCCCCACGCTACCTGAAACCAGGTGACGTTGTTGAAGTTGAGGTTGAAGGAGTCGGCATCCTGTCGAATGAGGTTATAGATGAGGTTGTTGAATAGATAGTTGAATAGACGGTTGAATAGACGGTTAAATAGACGGTTAAATAGAAGGACGACTAGAGGCTTCAGTGACTAGCTCACAAAACGAAACACTGCGCGCATTTGATCGCTCACTGCCCATGGCATTACTACGTGCCAGGGAAGCAGTCATGAAAAAATTCACTCCTTCATTACGCGAAAACGGTCTATCACCGCAACAGTGGCGGGTCATTAGGGCTCTGAATGAAGAGGCAGGGCTCGACATCACAGAATTAGCAAATAGATGTTTCTTGCTAATGCCCAGCCTTTCACGAATCATCCAAAACTTGGAGAAACGTGAGCTGGTCAGTCGAAACCAGTCTTCATTAGACAATCGAAAATCGGTTATATCAATCACTGGGTCTGGCAAGAAACTGTTTCAAAAGATCGCGCCAAAATCAGTTGAACGCTATGACCTGATAACTGAAAAATTTGGCTACGGTAAGCTTGAGTTACTTTACGAATTGTTAGACGAGTTGATTGAAAAAATTGATGAGAAAGACTAACCAATATCGATGCGGAAAGAACCATGAACAACGATAAGGACGACGCCTACCACAAGATCAGTGTTCCACCTGCGACCCAACCAACCGGATGCCCTGTTGATTCTTCGTTCACACCATTTGACGAAGACTATCTGGCTAATCCATACCCCCAGCTTGAAGCCTTGATGTCGGACAAACCTATTTTCTATGCCGAAGAACTCGGCTACCTGGTGGTGACGGGAATGGATAACGTCACGGCAGTATTAAAGAACCACGAAGTCTTTTCATCGGAGAATGTTCAAGACCCTGTTTTCCCGGTCTGTGAAAAAGCCACCGCAGTGATGTCCGCCGCCGACTATAACCCGAAAGCAGTGATGTCGAATTGCCAGCAACCCGACCACACTCGAATCCGCAAGCACAGCCGTGATGGTTTTAACGCGCGCCGCATGAACCTGCTCGAACCCTACATCCGCGAGACGACCTCCGATTTAATTTCTCAAATGATCGCCGGTGGACAACAATCGGAAGTTGTTTCTTCTCTAGCACATGCTCTGCCAGGACGGGTAATTTTCCGGCTTATTGGTTTTCCGGAAATTGACGATGAGCAGCTAATCTTCTGGACTTCAAACCGTCTGATCTTCACCTGGGGCAAACCCACCGATAAGGCACAGACACAAATTGCGGAGAACATGCTGAAATATTGGCGGTATTGCCGGGAATTTGTTGCTCAAAAAGACAAGGCGCCCGCAGACGATCTTACCTCTGAATTACTAGCGGCTCACAAAGCAGACCCCGAAGGCCTTACTTACCGTGAGGTGGAGTCGATCATTTACGGTCTGTCATTCGCTGGGCATGAGATCGTCAGCAACTTTATTTCTCTAACACTCATGAACATTCTTCCCGAACGGGAGCATTGGGAGGCGTTAGTCAATGACCCGTCACTCATACCCAATGCGCTGGAAGAGATCCTACGAGCCGATTCGCCGCAAACCAGCTGGCGGCGGGTCGCCACTCAGGATACGCATCTAGATGGCGTCGACATTCCCAAAGGCACCAGAATTTTCGTCAGTCTGGGTGCAGCCAATCATGATCCAGCGCTTTTTCCTACACCATCGAAATTCATTCCAGACCGAAATAACGCGAACAAACATATTTCTTTTGGCCACGGTATCCATTTCTGCCTGGGCGCCAGGCTTGCTCGTCTTGAAGCTCAAATCGCAATTGAGATACTCGCTAAGCGACTTCCTAAACTGCGTCTGGTAGAAAACCAAGAATTATCATTTGCGCCGAACATTACATTTCGAGGACCTTCCACACTGTACGTAGAATGGGATAAACCAGACGAACAAACATAAACTTTCACGGCGGGGTTAACTCATCACTACTCAATCAACAAATATCAGCGAACTAATAGATCACGGAAATTTTTCTGGTCGACAAATAATGATTGTGGCCCTTTGTCTTATCTTCAATATGGTTGACGGCTTCGACATTACCGCAATGGCGGTGACTGCCCACCAAATCGCTGAGGAAATGCAATTGAGCGCAGAAAAACTTGGTCTTGTGTTCAGTTTCTCTCTTGCAGGCATGATGATGGGGGCAATGTTTCTAGCAACCTTTTCCGACATCATCGGTCGGCGAACCATGATTATCATCACACTATTACTGGTCGGCTCAACGGTATTACTCACGGCAACGGTCAACTCCTTCCCCATGCTCATCGTTCTCCGGTTTGTCAGTGGACTCGGTGCCGGTGCCATGCTGGCCTGTGTGGCAACACTCGCCGCCGAATACAGTCCCGAGCGTTATCGCGCACTTTCGGTGACCGCCGTCACCTCTGGGTACCCACTGGGCGCTATGATGACGGGGCTTGTCGCTTCCAGTGTCGTACCAGAATTTGGCTGGCGCGGCATGTTCATCGCCGGTGGCTCGATAACAGTAGTCCTGGCACTAATCGCCTTTACGCTCATTCCAGAATCCCTACATTTCCTTTGTAACAAACAACCAAAAGGTGCATTACAAAAGGTCAACAAGATCATCGCTATGTTTTCAGTTCAACCCTTGTCGCAACTACCCACCAGGGGATCAGGCAAAGAAAACACCGCAGCTGATCGCGCCAGTAGCCTGCAAAAAGTCATGTCGCTGTTAACACCGGCATTAAGACGCTCTACCCTAATGCTCTGGGGAACATTTTTCCTCTGTATCAGCACGCTTTACTTTCTGATGAGCTGGACTCCCAAACTCATCATTAACCTGGGTTACGACATAGAGGCAGGTAACCTGGCATTCACGCTATTCAATTTCGGTGGGGTTCTAGGAATATACGCTCTCGGTTGGCTGGCAACCAGATGGTCACTCTCGACCCTGATTAGCATCTTTGCGATTACCGCTGCGATACTCATGTGGTTCTTTGCTGCGGCAGCATATTTTGCAGCGGCTAAAACCATCCTTATGGCGCTCATTTTTGTTATTGGGATCAGCTTACAAGGCGGGTTCACCGGCATGTACGCCGTGGCCGCCAAACTCTATCCTGCTGAAATAAGAAGTACCGGTGTCGGCTGGGCAATTGGCCTTGGGCGCTTTGGCGCTGTACTTGGGCCAGGCATTGCGGGTTATATGATTGCCATGGGCGTTTCCATCACCGCGAACTTCCTGGTCTTCGCAATACCCATGTTAATCGGTGGGATTTTCGCCTACAAATTGCGCGTGAGTTAAAAGCCTCGTACCGACCAGATTAAGAGAGCGGGCAGGTAGCCTCAGTGGCGATTGTGGAAACTACCCCCTTCCTGTTTCTGTTTCTGTTTCTGTTTCTGTTCCTGTTTCTGTTCTTGGGCACCAATCCACGGGGCCTGGGTGAAGCCCTTGCTATCTGCACCAAAATGGAAGGACAATCTGGGAGCGACCAACACATACAGGAGCAGGTAATATGTGGGATTTTGAAACCGATGAAGAATACCAGGGCGTATTATCCTGGGCTGATGATTTTGTAACCAAGAAGGTAGAGCCACTCGATATGGTTCTGGGAGCTACCAAAGAATACCAGGATCCCGATTTCATCCGACAGATTCGACCTCTACAACAGGAGGTTAAAGAACGTGGTCTCTGGGCCTGTCACCTTGGTCCAGAATTGGGTGGACTGGGATTCGGCCAACTGAAACTCGCATTGCTCAACGAAATCCTCGGTCGATCCAGGTTTGCACCGGTAGTTTTTGGTTGCCAGGCGCCAGATACTGGCAACGCTGAAATACTCGCTCACTATGGGACCGAAGAAATCAAGAAGGAGTACCTGCAACCGCTTCTGGATGGGGAAGTTTCTTCAAGCTATTCCATGACAGAACCCCAGGGCGGTTCTGACCCAACTCAGTTTCAGTGCCGCGCTACAGAGGATGGTGATCACTTCGTCATCAATGGCGAGAAGTGGTTTTCTTCCAGCGCAAGATATGCAAGTTTCCTGATCACGATGACCGTGACAGATCCGGACGCTGCGCCTCATCAACGCATGTCAATGTTCGTCGTACCTACCAATACTCCTGGCGTGAATATCATTCGCAATGTGGGAGTTGGCACTGAAGCCCCCGGCGAAGGTTCACATGCCTATATCAAATATGACAACGCCAGGGTGCCAAAATCCAACATGCTGGGACCGAGGGGCCAGGCCTTCGCGGTTTCCCAGACACGCCTGGGTGGCGGCCGTATCCACCATGCGATGAGATCTATGGGACAAATCAAAGTTGCCTTTGACATGATGTGTAAGCGCGCACTATCCCGGACCACAAAGGGTGAACCTTTGGCGAACAAACAGATGGTTCAGGAAAAAATTGCCGATTCCTGGATAGAAATGGAGCAGTTCAGGCTATTGGTACTTCGCACTGCCTGGCGTATTGATCAATACAACGATTATATGAAGGTGCGAAAGGATATAGCAGCAATAAAAGCGCTAATGCCAAAAGTGTATCACGATGTCATCTCTCGCTGCATCCAAATCCATGGATCTCTGGGAGTGTCCAACGAACTGCCGCTGTCCGGCATGTTGCTCGGCTCTTACGTCATGGGCATTGCTGATGGCCCAACTGAGGTTCACAAAGTAACAGTCGCGCGTCAAATCTTACGTGACTACGAGGGAACCGACGCACTCTTCCCTGATTACACATTGCCGAATCGACAGGCTGATGCGATTGCCCAGTTCGGCGACCAGATTGAGCGGGAGGTCGAGGCCTGGTAGCAGGCTCGTACGGCGTGGGACCTTGTGAGTGCAACCACGTACCACTAGAATCGCACGTGTCATCTGAGGCTACGGTGGGCTACCAAGGCAGGGAAGGCTCAAATCGCCGGGTCCGGACACCACCGTAATCGATAGACAAACAGATACAGACACAATACCGCGAAAGTGCCATGCAGGATAACATCGACAAATAGCTCATCCGCAATTGCCAGCGCAACAGCGATGGCCAGGTGAAAGCTAAAGAGGATACCCAACACCGCACCTGCGGCCGTAAAGCTATCCCTATGGGGCCAAGTCCAGAAAACGGCACTGCCAACCGCAAGAGCCACAAACCCATAATTCCAGGACCACAACACCGCGCTGGCATTTCCTGCATCGACAAGGAATTCCGGCGCAGCAAACAGAGCAAATGCACCAGCGCTTTCAATCAATAAATTCGCGATAAGAACAGCAGAATAGACTTTTTTCATGTTCTGAGGCCGTCAATTGGTCATGGCCCTTTTTTAGCAGTAATGGCAGGATACGAGCAAGCGGGAATCCGGGCAACTGGTTCCTACCTGGCGGCAGCCATTTGTTCATTGCTTGCCTGAGGACTCAAGTATAGCCCCACCCTACTCTTCAAACGAACAAGCGAATCGCCAAGCCTGGCTCACCAATTTGTGAATCGTGAATTTGGTGGCATGATGGTTATTCTGTGAACGAGGCATGACATGGCTAAATCTCCATACAAACCTTACACCCCTAAACCAGAGCAAATGGCTTTGGTACCTGAGGTGTCCGGAAATACCATTAATGGCCTGGGTGAAACCGAATTTCGGCAACCCAAGCATGTTTACTGGAGTGAGCCTGAGAACATACCCCATGGCGGCCTTCAAAAATTCTTTTTTGAGCAGAACCCTGATAATCCTGCGATCGTCGAAGCACGCGCCAACCGCGATGAGCTCACGGCCGCAGATGTCGCCCCCGTCAGCGGCCCTCCCCTGCAACAATCCGCACAGCAGTGGTCACAACAATTGGCTGAATATGCTGAAACCATTGAACTGGAGCTTTTCGGGATTACTGCATTCAACCCAGACTGGGCGTTTGAAGGCGTAGAGCTGGATTACCAATGGGTCATTGTGATTGGTGTCGCGCACGACTACGAAAAAATCAAAACAGCACCACAGGATATCGCGGGCGCCGAAGTCATACGCCAGTATGGTAGGGCCAAAAAAGCCAGCAAAGACGTGGCGACCTGGATAAGAAATCGCGGCTGGGACTCATTTGCAAACACCGGCCCCATGGCAGGCACCATGGTAATGATTCCTGCTGCCATTGAATGCGGCTTTGGTGAGCTGGGCAAACACGGTTCCATCATTAGCAAGGAATACGGATCTTCGTTCCGGCTCTCTTGTGTGCTCACTAATGCGCCATTGATCCCAACTCCTCGCCAAAGCTATCACGTAGACGATTTTTGCAGCCGCTGCCGAGTTTGTGAAAGTGCTTGTCCACCCGGGGCAATTGGTCCCGAGAAGGTCACTGTTCGAGGGAACGAAAAATGGTATGTGGACTTCGACAAATGCATCCCATTTTTTAATGAAAATTACGGCTGCTCTATCTGTATTTCAAGCTGCCCCTGGAGTATTCCCGATAGGGGGCCGAGAATAGTGGAGCAACTGCTACGGCGAAAAGAAAAGCTGAGTAGTTTGGTTGATGAATAACTCCTCACTTCAATGACATTGAAAAATTGCAATGAATAGACCATCCCCCCCTCTTTTCCATGGTGTCGTGCTAGTGACTAGCGCCACTATTGGTGCTGGCATTTTTTCCTTACCGGTTGTCTCCGCAGGGATGTGGTTTACATGGACCGCTGCCTGTCTATTTGCGGTTTGGTTGCTCAGCTATCTGGGCGCCTTGCTGTTGTTGGAAGCGACTCTGGTTTTTCCTCGCGGTGCCAATTTATACACCATTGTTAACGGGATACTGGGTGCAAAATGGAATCTGGCGACCTCGATTGGCATGGCATTTCTGATGTACATTCTGATTTATGCTTATATCAGCGCGGGGGGCAATATTGTCAATCACTCTTTTGCCTCCATTACCGGTGGCGAAAGTCCACTATCACAAAATATCTCGAGCCTTTTGTTCGCGACTTTTTTCGCCACATTGATCTGGTTTGGCACCACCCTGGTCAGCCGTCTTTGCACCGTGCTAGTAATTGGAATGGCTATCAGTTACCTATTATTCAATTCTGGCCTGGTGCTACATGTAGAAATGTTCAAGCTCTTCGGTACCCAGGTAGACGGAGAGCGCTATAGTCATTACATCTGGGCAGCCCTACCTTACTTCCTGACTTCCTTTGGGTTTGCCGGCCTGGTTCCCAGCCTGGTGAAGTACTATGGCTCAGAACCCACGACAGTACTGCGTTGCATACTCTACGGCACCCTGATCACTCTCGGGCTTTATCTAATCTGGATTTTGGTGGCTTTTGGTACCCTATCACGCGGCTCTTGGGTGCCAGTAATTACCGCGGGCGGTAATATTGCAGACCTCATCGTCGGCTTCCAGGGCGTGACTGAAGCCTACAGCCAAAACATGAGCCTGCTGTTGAACTTGTTTTCCAATTTCGCCGTGACGTCTTCCATATCAGCCGTCGGTCTTGTCATGTTCGACTATATAAGCGATGCCTTTGGTTTTGACAATGATGCAACTGGGCGACTCAAAAGCCTGTTGATTGCTTTCGGACCACCGGCACTGGTCTGCCTGTTTTTTCCCCACGGGTTCATCGTGGCCATTGGTTACGCCGGCCTTGTTATGATTTTCGGTTATTTTGTCGTGCCGGCGCGGCTGGTACTGAAGCTGCGTTCGGACCAGCTTGAAACCCCATTCCGCGTTTGGGGTGGCAACCCGCTTGTCTACGGGGTTCTCGCTTTCAGCCTTCTTATCGGCGTGTTCGAGGTCATGTCGATGTTTAACGCACTGCCTGTTTATCCATAGAACCTCGGGTTTCTGGCTCTGGACTCAGCTAATTGAGTGTCCGGCTTCGCCCGGCACCCTTCTTTTTTTGTTGTATCTCCTTTCCAACCTGACATAGCATAAAGGCATTACTTACCGATCGAGGTCCGTAGTCATATGTCTGATTTGAAGAACTTCCGTGAAACGACGCGGGCATGGCTTGAAGAGCATTGCCCACCGGGCGCCAGAGGTCTTGGTGAAGTCTCAAACGGTTCCACAAAAATAGTCATAGAGGATGCAGATACCAGGCTCTGGCTTGAACGCATGGTTGAAAAAGGCTGGACGGTACCCAGCTGGCCAACAGCTTATGGCGGCGGCGGCCTGAGCACAGGGGAATATGTCATCCTGCTGGAAGAAATGAAACGGATCAGTGCCAGGCCCGCCCTTTCTGGATTCGGCACGAGCATGATCGGTCCTACCTTGCTTGAACTTGGTACAGAAGAACAAAAACTTCGTCACCTGCCACGCATTGCACGAGCAGAGGTTGAATGGTGCCAGGGCTATAGCGAACCGGGCGCTGGTTCTGATCTTGCCAGCCTGCAAACCCGTGCTCTACTCGACGGCGACAACTATGTCATCAATGGATCTAAGATATGGACTTCAGGCGCGCACAATGCAGATTGGATGTTCATCCTGGTCAGAACCAACCCCGATGCGCCAAAACACGAAGGCATCAGTTTTATGCTTTTACCCATGGACCAACCCGGTGTAGAAGTCAGACCTATCAAACTGATCAGCGGCAACTCGCCTTTCAACGAAACCTTTTTCGATGATGCTCTGGCTGCCCGGGAAGATCTTGTAGGAGAGTTGAACCGGGGCTGGACCGTAGGCAAACGACTGCTTCAGCACGAACGTTCAGGCATGGAGTCTCTGCTTCAGGGCGGCACCAGCAAAGGTAAATCAAATCTGTCGAGTATCGCCAAAGATTATATTGGCGAAGCTGATGGAAAAATCGCAGACAGCGCCATGCGTGATCAGGTGCTGCGCTACGAAATGGCGCAACGCTCGCTGAACCTGACGAAGCGAAGAGTTATCCAGGAATCCGCAGACGGGGCGACGCCTGGTCCGGCAACATCCATTTTCAAAGTTATGTCGACAGATCTACAAAAAATTTACTCAGACCTTGCAACCAGTTTACGAGGTAGCCAGGGCTTCGGCTGGGAAGGTGATGCCTTTACCGACACCGAGCGAGAAGATTTGCGGGTACTCTTATCATCGAGAGCGGCCTCGATTTACTCGGGCAGCAATGAGATACAAAGAAACATTATCGCGAAGCGCGTTCTGGGATTACCAGACTAACTCATCTATTGTTTCGAATGGTGGGATCTCATCGACAAATTTTTCGACCTCGGTTGCGAACCAATTACCTTTCCGCGGATCCTGCGAAATCTGCTCTGACGTTCCGGCGATGCGTTTGAAGTTGAGAGATTTTATCTCGCGGCCTTTAGGCACTTCCGATCGTGCATAGATGGTCATTTTCTCCCTAACATCAACCTGAGTAAGCCCCTAGCGTCGATCAAATTTAGTCGACAGCACGATGGCCGAGTCCGTATCTCGCACACCATCGATTTCCCCAATTCGGTCAAGTACGGAATCGAGTTCCGCCGGAGCATGGACCCGAATAATCGCCACCAGATCAATTTTCCCCGAGACCGTATGAAGGGCCTCCAGCTCCGACATACCCTCCAGCGCACTGACCACCTGATTACCCAGGTGCGGATCTACCACCAGATTGACATAGGCCTGGAATGTACGTGACTGATAAACGTCACCCAGTTTGAGGTTGTACCCGGCAATGATTCCGCTTTCCTCCAATTGGGCCAGGCGCTTTTGAACCGTGGTGCGAGAGAGGTCCAATTCACGGGACAATTCGCTGATGGTCTGCCTCGCATTAAGTCGCAAGGCTTTGATCAGCCGTCGATCATTTCTGCTTAAGTCCACAAACTCGCCACTTTGCATATTTTAGTATTCATAATGCGCACTATTTGATCATATTAATCATTTTTTGCAACTATCCGCTGGTCACGCTGGCACAAGATAATAGCCTCATAATAAACACAGGGTGATTGATATGACTGGCAGGGTCGCTACCGCTTTTAACAAACCTGAAACGGCCAACTTCTACCAGGACGCCGCACAGATCACCGGCAAATTGAAGCCCACCGAACCTCTGTACCTGTTTTGCCCTGACGCTCTTCAGGCTCGAGCCAATCGGTTTCTGACGCATTTTCCAGGCACAGTCAGTTATGCCGTCAAAGCCAACCCGGAAATCAGGGTGTTAGAAACCCTGGCCGCCACGGGCCTCCAAAACTTCGATGTCGCCTCACTCGATGAGGTTCGCCGAGTCTCAGAATATTGCCCGGGGTCGATACTTCATTACAACAATCCTGTTAAAGCAGAAGAAGCCATCGCAGAGTCTTATTTAGGTTACGGTGTTCGCTCTTTCGCCCTCGACGAGATATCAGAGCTAGAAAAAATTCAGCGCTGCACCGGAGGTGATCCGAGTGTTACTTATACGGTTCGCTTCAAGCTGGCGCACGCCGGTGCAGCCTACGACTTCGGCAGCAAATTCGGGGCCACAGAAGACTATGCTGTTGAGTTATTGCAGGCCATTGAAAAAATCGGGGGCCGCTCTGCCCTGACCTTTCATCCCGGTTCACAGTGCACTGATCCGCAAATGTATGAGCGCTACCTGGAGGCGGCATCTCGCATCATTAACCGCGCCGGCAACCGCGCCGGCAACCGCGCCGGCAACCGCGCCGGCGTCAAGCCAACATTTATCAACGTGGGGGGTGGGTTCCCCGAGCACTATCAAGGCACCACTATCCCGGCACTGGAAGAATACTTCGCGGTTATTTCTTCATCCATGAACAAATATTTTGACCGTGATATTCCGCTGATTTGCGAGCCTGGCAGAAGCATGGTCGCCTCATCGGTTTCTCTGTTAGCGCGAGTGATTCACGTGCGCGATTGTGGAAAAAGTTTGTTCGTCAACGACGGCGTATATGGCGGGATGCAAGAGCAATCCCTGGTGGATATCTGCTTGCCCGTGCGCGCCTGGAGGAGCGGTGAGGCACTGAGTGCTACTGAGACCGATTACCACGTATTCGGCCCCACCTGCGACCCGGTAGATCGCCTATCCAAGACGACGGCGCTCCCAAAGGAGCTGAGGACAGGCGACTATATCGAGTTCGGGTTAATGGGAGCCTACGGGTCCGCAACGACCACTACCTTCAATGGCTTTAGCTCCTGTACCTACG